>NZ_JBIUWQ010000096.1:0-10643 GCF_044743525.1 Pseudomonas sp. NPDC087598
ATGAAAATATACGACGTCCCCAAAAAAAAAAAAATTGGATTTTGCCGCCGTCTTCTTCGATCAGCTTGGTGTAACGCTCAACCATGCCGCCGACTTGCTCGCTTTGATCCGGGTGGACCAAAAAGATGATTTCGTAATGACGCATGAATGCTCCTTACGGGTTGTAGCCTGCCGCTCAAAAACGGTCAGACAAGGAGTGAATGACACTTATGGACTTGCCGAAGCGGGGCACATGCGTGCCTGCCGTCACAGCAAGGGGCGCAATTGTAGAGAAGGGATAGAAGAGGTGCAAGGCAATTGGTGATTATTTGAACAATCACCGATTGATGCCACCCCACAAGACAATGTAGGAGTGAGCCTGCTCGCGATGAGGGCGCAACATTCAACTTTAGTGCTGAATGTTACTCCGCTATCGCGAGCAGGCTCACTCCTACGGGGGAGTTGCTGCAGATCAGGATTTTTTGGCAGCAGCCTTGGCTTTGGCGCCACGCTGACGCTGCGCTTCAAACAGGCACACACCGGTCGCCACGGACACGTTAAGGCTGCTGACGCTACCGGCCATCGGCAGCTTCACCAGATAGTCGCAGTGCTCGCGGGTCAGGCGACGCATGCCTTTGCCTTCGGCGCCCATGATCAGGATGGTCGGGCCGGTCAGGTCCTGATCATAAATGCTGACCTCGGCCTCACCCGCCGTGCCGACAATCCACAGACCGCGCTGCTGAAGCTTTTCCAGAGTACGCGCCAGGTTGGTCACGGCAACCAGCGGAATCACTTCCGCCGCGCCGCAAGCGACTTTACGCACCACCGGGGTCAGGGTGGCCGACTTGTCTTTCGGCACGATCACCGCCAGCGCACCGGCAGCATCCGCCGAACGCAGGCAGGCACCGAGGTTGTGCGGATCGGTCACGCCGTCGAGTACCAGCAACAATGGCGCGCCTTCGGTGCGATCGAGCAGCTCGTCGAGCATCGCCTCGCCCCAGACCTGGCTTGGACTTACGTCCGCAACCACGCCTTGGTGCACGCCTTCAACCCAGGCGTCCATTTCGCGACGCTCGGCCTGGCCGACCTGGACACGATTCTCGTTGGCCAGTTCGATCAGGGTCTGCACGCGCGGATCGTTACGGCTTTCGGCCAGCCAGATCTGCTTGACGCGTTTCGGGTGGTGACGCAGCAACGCTTCTACCGCGTGAACGCCGTAGATTTTTTCCAACTGACTCATGACTTCGCCTTCGGTTTACGCGCCCCGCCACTTTTGGCTGGAGCAGAACCCGCTTTTGGCGGGCCTTTACGGTGTTTGCTCGGTTTGGCTGGCTTGCCGCCGGAGGCCTTTTCAGGCGCCGACCGTCCGGTCTTTCCCCCAGACGCCGCTTTACCACCGCTTTTGGCATCGGAAAGCAGTGCTTTCTTCATCTCACGGCTTTTACGCAGCTCGGCGTTTTTCGCCACGGCATCGCTTGGGCGATAGGCTTCGACAGCCTTCTCTTTGGCTGGACGACGGCTGGCAGTTTTTGCCGGGGCCTTTTCTTCCACAGCCTTGGTGGCTGGAGCAGCGGTTTCAGCACCACGCTTCTTGCGGCCGATTGGCGCGCTGATGGTTTTTTCCGCCATCTCGAAATCGATCTTGCGCTCGTCGAGGTCAACGCGCATGACGCGAACTTCAACGGTATCGCCGAGACGGAAGCTGCGACCGGTGCGCTCGCCCGCCAGGCGGTGATGCACAGGATCGAAGTGGTAGTAATCGCCCGGCAGCGCGGTGACGTGCACCAAGCCTTCGACATAGATGTCTGTCAGCTCGACGAACAGGCCAAAACCGGTCACCGCAGTGATCACGCCCGGGAACGATTCGCCCACACGATCCTTCATGAACTCGCATTTGAGCCAGTTCACTACGTCGCGGGTCGCTTCGTCGGCACGGCGCTCGCTCATCGAGCACTGTTCGCCGAGTTGCTCAAGGGCCGCTTCGTCGTACGGATAGATACGCGCTTTCGGAATGGTCATCGCACCGGCACGACGAACGTGCGGGGTGTCCTGTTTCGAATGGATCACGCTGCGAATCGCGCGGTGCGTGAGCAGGTCCGGATAACGACGGATCGGCGAGGTGAAGTGGGTATAGGCTTCGTAATTCAGGCCGAAGTGGCCCTGATTGTCGGCGCTGTACACCGCCTGACTCAACGAACGCAGCATCACGGTCTGGATCAGGTGGAAATCCGGACGGTCCTTGATGCTCGCCAGCAGCGCCTGATAGTCCTTCGGCGACGGGCCGTCCTTGCCTTTGTGCAGGGACAGGCCGAGCTCGCCGAGGAAGGCGCGCAGCTTTTCCAGACGCTCCGGTGGCGGACCATCGTGGACACGGTACAACGCAGGAATTTCGTGCTTCTTGAGGAACTCAGCGGTGGCCACGTTGGCGGCCAGCATGCACTCCTCGATCAGCTTGTGTGCGTCGTTACGGGTAGTCGGACGAATTTCCGCAATCTTGCGCTCGGTACCGAAGATGATTCGGGTTTCCTGCGTTTCGAAATCGATCGCGCCACGTACGTGACGGGCCGCCAGCAGAACCTTGTACAGCGCATACAGCTGTTTGAGGTGCGGCAGAACGTCGTTGTACTCACCGCGAAGCTGACGCGCCTCGGTGATTTTCGGCGTTTCCAGCATCGCACTGACTTTGTTGTAAGTCAGACGAGCGTGGGAATGGATCACTGCTTCGTAGAAGCAGTAGTCGGTCATTTCGCCGGACTTGGAGATGGTCATCTCGCAAACCATGGCCAGACGATCGACGTGCGGGTTCAGCGAGCACAGGCCGTTGGACAGCTGCTCAGGCAGCATCGGCACTACGCGCTCGGGGAAGTACACTGAGTTGCCGCGCACTTGCGCTTCGTTGTCCAGCGCCGAACCGATCTTCACGTAGCTGGAAACGTCGGCAATCGCCACGTACAACTTCCAGCCGCCGGAGAACAGGCGCAGCTTGCCCGGTTTGGCTTCGCAATACACCGCATCGTCGAAGTCGCGGGCATCTTCGCCGTCAATGGTGACGAACGGCAGATGGCGCAGGTCGACGCGCTTCTCTTTGTCTTTCTCTTCGACTTCCGGCTTGAGCTTGGCCGCTTCTTTCAAAACGGCTTCAGGCCAGACGTGCGGAATGTCGTAGGTGCGCAGGGCAACATCGATTTCCATGCCCGGCGCCATGTAGTTGCCGACCACTTCGACCACGTCGCCTTGCGGCTGGAAGCGCGGCGTCGGCCAATGGGTGATCTTCACTTCTACGAACTGACCGATCTGGGCGTTGGCGTTGCGGCCCGGCGTGACCAGCACTTCTTGCTGAATCTTCGGGTTATCCGCGACAACAAAACCGATGCCGCCCTCTTCAAAGTAGCGACCGACGATGGTTTCGTGAGCACGCGACACCACTTCGACGATCACGCCTTCGCGGCGACCACGACGGTCGAGACCGGAAACACGCGCCAATGCGCGGTCGCCGTCGAACACCAGGCGCATTTGCGCCGGGCTCATGAACAGGTCATCGCTGCCGTCGTCCGGCACCAGGAAGCCGAAGCCGTCCCGGTGACCGCTGATGCGGCCGAGGATCAGGTCGAGTTTATCCACCGGCGCATAAGTGCCACGACGGGTGTAAATCAGTTGAGCGTCGCGCTCCATGGCGCGCAGACGGCGACGCAGGGCTTCGATCTGGTCTTCTGTGGTCAGACCAAACTCTTCGACCAGTTGCTCGCGGGCAGCAGGCGAACCCCGATCGGCGAGATGCGCCAGGATCAGTTCGCGGCTGGGAATAGGGTTTTCATATTTTTCCGCTTCACGAGCGGCCTCGGGATCGAGGGACTGCCAATCGGCCATTAGAGAGTTTTCACCTTGTCTATATGCGGGTTAGTTTGGCATAGGCGCCATCAAACGGGAAATTTCCGACTATATAAGGCCCATCTGAAGCCTTGTATCGACGCCTGAAAGCACTTTTGAACACCGTTGGTAAAAAAAAACCAAAAAAATTGACGACAGGGGTTTACAGTTAAAAAGACGCTCCGTATAGTGCGCGCCATCGACGACGCACAAGCGTTGCCGATACTGCCCAGATGGTGAAATTGGTAGACACGCCAGCTTCAGGTGCTGGTGACCTTACGGTCGTGGAAGTTCGAGTCTTCTTCTGGGCACCAATTTCGAGTTTGAGACTAGAACAGTTTCAGAACTCACACAAAAACCCGCGAAAGCGGGTTTTTTGCATTCTAAGAAACGGATTTGTTAAAATCGGATTATTAAAATTAAATCAGGGGTTTACAGATCAAAAAGCGCTCCGTATAGTGCGCCACATCAACAGCGGCAACGCTCGCGATGAATGCCCAGATGGTGAAATTGGTAGACACGCCAGCTTCAGGTGCTGGTGACCTTACGGTCGTGGAAGTTCGAGTCTTCTTCTGGGCACCAATTCAAACTCAAGGTTACGACGTTGAGTTTCACAAAAACCCGCGAAAGCGGGTTTTTGCATTTCCGGCTTCCGAAAATACACCACTCCCCCTGCCGAAGGCTGCTCCTACACAGCCAGCGCAATTCGCCGTACCAGACCCCGCCCTAGCCCGCAAGGCGCACTTGAGAAACAATATCGTTTATCATTGTTGCAAGTTTTTGCAATGCGACAGTGAGGAACCCTGCGAATGACGTTTCGAAATACCCTGCGCCGAGGCTTGACCTTCACCCTCCTCGGCCTGGCGCTCGCCACTCCCCTCACCCAGGCTGCCGATGCGGTTTCCCTGACTCTCTACAACGGCCAGCACAAGGAAGTCGGCGACGCGATCGCCAAAGCCTTCGAAGCCAAGACCGGCATTCACGTCAATGTGCGCAAGGGCAGCAGCAACCAGCTCGCCAGCCAGATCATCGAAGAGGGCGACCGCTCCCCTGCCGATGTGATCTACACCGAAGAATCCCCACCGCTGAATAACCTTGGCGAGCAAGGCCTGCTGGCCAGGACCGATGACGCCACACTGGCGGTTTTGCCAGAGAAATACGTGGCCGGCAATGGCACCTGGATCGGCGTCACCGCGCGGGTTCGAGTCGTCGCTTACAACCCAAAACTGGTCGATGAAAAAGATCTGCCGAAATCGGTGATGGAGTTCTCCGATCCGAAGTGGCAAGGCAAGGTCGGCTTCGTGCCCACCAGCGGCGCATTCCAGGAACAAGCTGTAGCGATCATCAAGATGCACGGTCGCGACGCCGCCGAAGAATGGCTGACCGGGCTGCGCGCCTTCGGCAAGACCTACAGCAACAACATGGTCGCGCTCAAGGCTGTGGAAAACGGCGAAGTCGCCACCGTCCTGGTGAACAACTACTACTGGTTCGCCCTGCAACGCGAGAAAGGCAAACTTGATTCGAAACTGCATTACTTCACCGGTGGTGACGTTGGCGGCCTGATCACCGTGTCCAGCGCAGCCGTGCTGAAATCCAGCAAACACCCCAAAGAAGCCCAGCAATTCCTTGCCTACATGGCCAGCGAAGAAGGTCAGCGCGTGATCACTCAGACCACCGCCGAATATCCGCTGCATAAAGGCATGGAGTCGGATCGCGGACTCAAGCCGTTCAGTGAGCTGGAAGCACCGAATGTCACTCCGGCGGATCTGGGCAACGCCGAAGAAGCGCTGGATCTGGAACGCGAAGTTGGCTTGAACTGATGACCGCATCGTTATCCGCCCCCGCCGCGCGCGGGGGTTACGTGCCACGACGCAAACGCCCGTCAGTCTGGCTGGTGCTGCCAGTGTTGCTGCTGGTGGTGCTGAGCCTGTTGCCGCTGGCGTATGTCGGACTCAAGGCCTGGCAGGCGGGCTGGGCCGAGGCGCTGCACTTGTTGTGGCGCCCGTATGTTTTCGGCCTGCTGCGCAACACCTTGGCGTTGATGGTGGGCGTGACACTCACTTGCGGCGTGATTGGCCTGTCGCTGGCGTGGCTGCTGGAACGCAGCAATTTGCCGGGCCGGCGTCTATGGGGCGTGATTCTGTGCCTGCCGTTCGCCGTGCCAGCGTTCGTCAGCAGCTTCACCTGGGTTTCGTTGAGCGCGCAGTTCGAAGGACTTGGCGGGGCGATTCTGGTGATGAGCCTGTCGAAATATCCGCTGATCTTTTTGCCGGTTGCAGCAACCCTGCGCAATCTTGATCCCTCCCTTGAAGAATCCGCCCGCACGCTGGGCCAAAACCGCTGGGGCGTGTTTTTCCGCGTCACCCTGCCGCTGCTCTGGCCGTCGCTGCTGGCCGGCTCGCTGCTGATTGCCTTGCACATGCTGGTGGAATTCGGCGCGCTGTCGATCATCGGCCTGCAAACCTTCACCACCGCGATCTACCAGCAATTCGAACTGGAATTCAGCAACGCCAACGCGGCGATGTTGTCTGCGGTGCTGCTGGCGCTATGTCTGGTGCTGCTGTGGCTGGAACTGCGCGTGCGCGGCAAGGGCCGGCATGTGCGCACCGGGCAAGGTGCGGCGCGCCAGGCCGAGCAAGTTCGGCTGGGGACGTGGGCCGCTGTCGGTCAGTTGTATTGCCTGATGCTGGCGATTGTCGGCAGCGGGATTCCGCTGGGGATGCTGGCCTACTGGCTTGCAGTGGGTTCCTCGGCGGCCTTCCCGGTTGCCGCAATCACTGAAGCGCTACTTTCGTCACTGGCATTGTCACTGGGTGGCGCAGCGCTTTGCCTGCTGCTGGCGGTGCCGGTCGGGCTGCTGGTGGTGCGTTACAAAGGCCAACTGGCGATATGGGCCGAGCGTCTGCCGTATCTGCTGCATGCGCTGCCGGGACTGGTCATTGCGCTGACGCTGGTGTATTTCGCCCTGCATTATGTGCCGGCGCTGTATCAGACGTCCGGGCTGCTGCTGATCGCTTATGCGCTGCTGTTTCTGCCACTGGCTCAGGCGCCGATTCGTACCGCGCTGAACAAGGCTGCACCGCAACTGGAAGAGGCCGCGCGTACACTGGGTGCATCGTCGTTCACGGCATTTTGCCGGGTGACGCTGCCGATCATCTTCCCGGCATTGGGTGCGGCATTTGCGCTGGTGTTTCTGGATGCTATGAAGGAATTGACCGCTACTTTGCTGCTGAGTCCGACTGGTCTCAATACGTTGGCGACCGAGGTCTGGGCACATACCGCGAATGTCGAGTTTGCGGCGGCGGCGCCTTATGCAGCGTTGTTGATTTTGGTTTCCGGATTGCCTGTGTATTTGCTTACGACTCGGATGTATTTGAGCCGCTGAAATAGTTTTCGCGAGCAGGCTCGCTCCCACAGGAAAAATGCATTCCAATGTGGGAGCGAGCCTACTCGCGAAGGGGCCTGCTAAAACAACATCAAGCCCTGAACTGCCCCAGACTCGCCTTGAGTTGCGCCGCCAGACCATCCAGCACCTTGCCACTCGCCGTGGTTTCCACCACCGCTTGAGCCGCTTTTTCGGCCTGGGCATGAATCGTCTCGACCCGCCCACGCACAGCCTGAGCGCCTTGCGCCTGATGCGCAGCGGCCTGCGTCGCCAGACCAATCGCCGCATGCACCTGCTCGACCGAGGCCTGTACCGACTGTTGTAGCCGCGCACTGTCGCGCAGCACCAGCAAACCTTCGCTGGCCTGACGTCCGGCCTGACCGATCGCTTCCACTGCCTCGCGCGCGCCTTGCTGCAACGCGACGATGTGCGCCTGAATATCGCCAGTCGAACTTTGCGTCTTGCTGGCCAGCGCCCGCACCTCGTCCGCGACCACGGCGAAACCACGTCCGGTCTCGCCCGCCCTTGCCGCTTCGATGGCTGCGTTCAATGCCAGCAAGTTGGTCTGCTCGGCGATCCCGTGAATCACCGTCAACACCACTTCAATCTGCTCACTTTGCTGCGCCAGCCGCTCAATGACTTTCGCTCCGGTATCGACCTGCCCTGCCAGCGCTTCGATCAAACTGCCAACCTTGGCCGACGTGCGTGTATTTTCGTCAGTCGCCTGGCGAATATCCACAACCTGCTTCAACGCCGCCTGCATCGCATGACTTTCCGATTGCGCCTCGTCAGCCATTTGCGACAGCGCCCGCAGACTTTCCGCCACTTCATCACGCTGCATACCTGCCGCTGCATCAGCGCCGGCATTGCGCAGGGTCATCGCGCCAATTTCGACACCGGTACGCTGGGCCACATCACCCGCCTCGCGCACGATCGGCTGCAACTTATCCACAAAGCGGTTGACTGCCGCAGCCATGTCGCCGATTTCGTCCTTGCTGTTGATCTGCACACGCTTGGTCAGATCGCCCTCGCCCGCCGCCAGATCGTCCATCGCCACGTTGAGCATCTTCAAGCGATTGACTACGCGATGCCCAAGCACCACCGCCAGCAACAGCAAGACACCACAGCCGACCAGCGCCAGACCCAGACCGATCCGCCAGCGCAGGGTGGCCGCCGCTTCCTGAACGGTGCTGGCGGTATTGGACTTCATCTGCGCCGCACTTGATTGCGCCGATTGCAGACGCGCCTGCATGGCCGTGGCGCTGTCCGCTGCGGCGCCTTTCAGGCTATCGCCGACCAGTTGATCACTGCTGGCAATCAGCGCCGAGAAACGTTTGTCGAGCGCGGCCAGATCGGTTTCCACAGAGGCCGTGGAAACGCCCATCAGCACTTTGCCGATTTCCACGCCATTCGGGTTGATCGACGCTTCGAGGTAGTAAACCGACGGATCGTTTTTCGCCGCATCCAGCACTTTGTCCAGCGCACGCTCACCCTGACCTTTTTCCAGCAAAGCCTTGTTGATCGGGTTTTCGCGGTTGAGGTAACGGGTCAGGTGCTGACCGGTGGCGTCGTCGTACACCACGAACAGCACATTGGGGTTGCGCTGGGCACGACGGGCAAACTCGGACAGCGTCGGCACGTCACTGTCCCACATCGCCCGAGGTGCGACGGAGGCCAGCAGCTGCGCCATGTCATTGGCCGAATCCTTCAGATCCTTTTCCAGCGTCGCACGTAGCTGCACCTGCTCGTCCTTCAGACGCGAGGACAGACCGGCCGTCAGACGTTGACGGGTGCTGGTGGACAAGCTGTCGAGGCTCGAAGTGACTTCCCGCCCGGCCTGTTCCAGTTCGCCGGAGAGCTTTTGGCTGTCGGCACCCAGGCGTACAGCCAGATCAGCTTCCAGCGCCGTGACGGTGCTCCGTGTCAGGGCGACCGCCACCAACACCTGCACCAAAAGGGCGATACCAAGGGTAACGAATACAGGCCGCAACAAACGGCTTTGTAACAGTGAGAGAACGGCCGACACTGTGAATACCTCTACTTCTGACGCCATTAATTTGATGGCACTCTTGTAGGGAGATTCACAGCAAAGGTCATGCCGTCCAACAGGCATAAACGACAAAGGCCCCGATTAAGGGGCCTTTGTGTTTTTACATCAACGACTTATCAAGCGAACGGATGACGCAGAACGATGGTTTCGTTGCGATCCGGGCCCGTCGAAATAATGTCGATCGGCGCGCCGATCAACTCTTCGACGCGCTTGATGTAGGCACGGGCGTTGGCCGGCAGCTCTTCCAGGGTTTTCGCGCCCACGGTCGATTCGGTCCAGCCCGGCACTTCTTCGTACACAGGCTGAAGGCCTACGTAGCTGTCAGCGTCAGTCGGGGCAACGGAGTTGCCTTGCGCGTCTTTGTAGCCGACGCAGATGTTGATGGTTTCCAGGCCGTCGAGTACATCCAGCTTGGTCAGGCAGATGCCCGAGATGCTGTTCACATCGATAGCGCGACGCAGGATAACGGCGTCGAACCAGCCGCAACGACGGGCACGGCCGGTGGTAGCACCGAACTCGTGACCTTGCTTGGCCAGGTGGGCGCCGACTTCGTCAAACAGCTCAGTCGGGAATGGACCCGAACCAACGCGAGTGGTGTAAGCCTTGGTGATGCCCAGGATGTAGTCCAGGAACATCGGGCCAACGCCCGAACCGGTCGCCACGCCACCAGCGGTGGTGTTGGAGCTGGTCACGTACGGGTAGGTGCCGTGGTCGATGTCGAGCAACGAACCCTGGGCGCCTTCGAACATGATGTCTTTGCCGGCACGGCGCAGGTCGTGCAGCTCGGCAGTGACGTCGAGCATCAGCGGCTTGAGCAGCTCAGCGTATTCTTTGCACTCGGCCAGAGTCTTTTCGAACTCGATGGCAGGCTCTTTGTAGTAACCAACCAGCATGAAGTTGTGGTAATCCACCAGCTCACGCAGCTTGTCTTCAAAGCGCGGCATGTTGAGCAGATCGCCAACGCGCAGGCCACGACGTGCAACCTTGTCTTCGTATGCCGGGCCGATGCCGCGACCGGTGGTGCCGATCTTCAACTCGCCACGGGCCTTTTCACGGGCCTGGTCCAGCGCCACGTGGAACGACAGGATCAGCGGGCAGGACGGGCTGATACGCAGGCGCTCGCGCACCGGTACGCCTTTCTCTTCCAGCTTGGTGATCTCGCGCAGCAGGGCGTCAGGTGCAACCACCACGCCGATGCCGAAGAGGCACTGCACGCCTTCGCGCAGCACGCCCGACGGGATCAGGTGCAAGACGGTTTTTTCGCCGTCGATCACCAGGGTGTGGCCAGCGTTGTGGCCACCTTGGTAGCGCACTACGGCGGCAGCTTGTTCGGTCAGCAGATCATCGTTCTTGACTTTGACC
>NZ_JBIUWQ010000097.1:0-2260 GCF_044743525.1 Pseudomonas sp. NPDC087598
AATGAAAAAGAATACCAGATGAACTAAACTCAATCGAATAGAGAAGTAGCTACCGAGCCCGACAATGAGCACGATCAGTACTTTCCCTGAGAGGAAGTCGTTAATGACTTCGAGCATGGATTTTTCCTCGCTGTTTATTGTGTAAGCAAATGCTGGATGTTCAGAAACATCGCGTTACACCGGTCTGTGCGCGGCACGACAGGCGAGGCGAGGGTTTCGTCCCGGTCCATTTCGCGGGTTTGTTATTAGTTCGGGTTTCGCATGGGTTATGGCCTCGTTACCGACGACCGCTCACGCGAAGAGGGGCGGCACTATACCGATCAGTGACGCGCCCGTCTGCACGGTAGTGGTGCAAGCGACGAAACGAGGCTTTGAAACACCCGGCGTTACCGGCGCCGGGCTTGTACGGGGACTGCTTCTCTGTTGACTCAAACCCTGTGGCGAGGGGATTTATCCCCGATGGGTCGCGCAGCGGCCCCAAAACCTGTAATCACGATGTATCAGGTACATCGCGTGGCAGGGTTTTGCGACTGCCTCGCAGTCGATCGGGGATGAATCCCCTCGCCACAAGGGCTTATTTCCACATTGAGCAATCCCCAGACATACGGTTTTCTCTGCCAAACAGTTAAAAAAAAGGGCTTGGGGACTGATCCCCAAGCCCTCAAAAGGTGAGAGGTGTCTAGTCCCTCGACCTGGTGAGCGGTGCTACAAGTAACGCGTCGGCTCAGGCTTTGAGCGGAACCAGACGCGGAGCAATCATGTTTTCCGGGCGCAGGATGTCGGCGAGACTCTCTTCGTCGAGCAGACCTTCTTCGCGCACCAGTTCCAGCACGCCGCGGCCGCTTTCAAGGGCGATACGGGCGATGCGGGTGGCGTTTTTGTAGCCGAGGGACCGGGTCAGTGCGGTGCCCAGGCCGATCGAGTGTTCGACCAGTTCGCGGCAGCGTGCTTCGTTGGCGGTGATGCCGACGATGCAGTGTTCGCGCAGCATGTCCATGGCACGTTGCAGCAGACGGATCGAGTCGAAGATCTTGAAGGCGATCAAAGGCTCCATCACGTTCAGTTGCAGTTGGCCGCCTTCGGCTGCCATGGTCAGCGCCAGGTCGTTACCGATCACCTGGAACGCAACCTGGTTCACGGCTTCCGGGATTACCGGGTTGACCTTGCCGGGCATGATCGAGCTGCCTGGCTGACGCGCCGGCAGGTTGATTTCGTTGATGCCGGTACGTGGGCCGCTGGACAGCAGGCGCAGGTCGTTGCAGATCTTCGACAGTTTGACCGCGGTGCGCTTGAGCATGCCGGAGAACAGCACGAAGGCGCCCATGTCGGAAGTTGCTTCGATCAAGTCGGCAGCCGGTACAACCGGTTGACCGCTGATCAGCGCCAGACGCTGGACAGCCAGTGCCTGGTAGCGCGGGTCGGCGTTGATGCCGGTGCCGATCGCGGTGCCGCCCAGGTTCACTTCAGTCAGCAGTTCCGGGGCCAGCGTCTTCAGGCGGGCCAGGTCTTCGCCCATGGTGGTGGCGAAAGCACGGAATTCTTGACCGAGGGTCATCGGTACGGCGTCTTGCAGTTGGGTACGGCCCATTTTCAGGACGTGATCGAATTCTTTGCCCTTGGCTGCGAACGCCTGAATCAGGCTGTCGAGGCTGGCCAGCAATGTGTCGTGACCCAGCAGCAGACCCAGGCGGATCGCGGTCGGGTAGGCGTCGTTGGTCGACTGCGCCATGTTGACGTCGTCGTTCGGGTGCAGGTACTGGTACTCGCCTTTCTCGTGACCCATTGCTTCCAGAGCAATGTTGGCGATCACTTCGTTGGCGTTCATGTTGGTGGAAGTACCGGCGCCACCTTGAATCATGTCGACCACGAACTCTTCGTGGAAATCACCGCGGATCAATCGTGCACAGGCTTCGCTGATGGCAGCGTGCTTGGCTTCGCTCAGATGACCCAACTCGCGGTTGGCGTCAGCAGCGGCCTGTTTGACCATTGCCAGACCGACAACCAGTTTCGGGTAGTGCGAAATCGGAACGCCCGAGAGGCGGAAGTTGTTCACCGCTCGCAGGGTCTGGATGCCGTAATACGCTTGAGCCGGTACGTCGAGGGCGCCAAGCAGGTCGTTTTCTGTGCGGAAAGATGCAGCGGAGGACATGATAGAAATCATCTCGATATGGACCCGGTCTGTGCCGGAACGCTGCGAATGCTAGGCTTGTGCGAATTTTTGGGCCAATGCTGTTCAGCACTGCCCAATTCACAATCGGCA
>NZ_JBIUWQ010000097.1:2270-10473 GCF_044743525.1 Pseudomonas sp. NPDC087598
GACGCCGCGTGCGCGGCAGACGTGTGACCGGGGTTGGTGCGTGTCCGGGAGGACGTGATGAATCTGGAAAGCAAATGGCTCGAGGACTTCAGTGCCCTGGCCGCCACCCGCAGCTTCTCGCAAGCGGCCGAACGGCGCTTCGTGACCCAGCCGGCGTTCAGTCGGCGGATCCGCAGTCTGGAAGCGGCGCTGGGGCTGACCTTGGTCAACCGCTCGCGCACGCCCGTCGAGCTGACGGCGGCGGGGCAACTGTTTCTGGTAACCGCACGCACCGTGGTCGAACAGCTCGGCGAAGTGCTGCGCCATCTGCATCATCTGGAAGGCGGGCAGGGCGAGGTGATGCAGGTGGCTGCGGCTCACTCACTGGCGCTGGGCTTCTTCCCGCGCTGGATCGCGCAACTGCGCAACGAAGGTTTGAACATCGCTACGCGACTGGTCGCCACCAACGTCGGTGACGCCGTGCATGCCTTACGTGAGGGCGGTTGCGATCTGATGCTGGCGTTCTACGACCCGGACGCGGCCATGCAGATGGACCCGGAAATCTTCCCGTCGCTGCATCTGGGGCAAACCGAAATGTTGCCGGTGTGCGCGGCGGATGCTGAGGGCAAGCCGCTGTTCGATCTGGAAGGCGAGGCCAGTGTGCCATTGCTGGCCTACAGCGCCGGGGCTTTTCTCGGGCGTTCGGTGAACGGTTTGTTGCGTCAGCGTCAGCTGCGTTTCACCACCATTTATGAAACGGCGATGGCCGACAGCCTCAAGAGCATGGCGCTGGAAGGACTGGGCATTGCCTGGGTGCCGCAGCTGAGCGTGCGTGCCGAACTTGCCCGCGGGGAACTCGTCGTCTGTGGCGGCCCGCAATGGCATGTGCCGCTGGAGATCCGCCTGTACCGCTGCGCGCTGGTGCGCAAGGCCAACGTGCGGTTGCTGTGGCGCAAGCTCGAAGGCGGCGCTGCAAGTAGTTCTTGACCAGCATGTGGCCGCCACCGGTTTTATTAAGGCACGTTATTTAAAAAGGCACGAATTTTTGCCCTGTTCGCATCGGTATAGGTATTGCAGTTGCTATATAAACTATTTGCCTTTGGCGCCATGTAGCTTTCACACCACCAACCGCCTCGGTAGAAAACATCAGCGTTATCATGTGAGGCAGTGAGTGTGTGCCCGATTTCATGGCCAACAAAGAGTTTTGATTTCAGTGATGCTATAGCGACTTGTCCCCCATCAAATGCGAGGCCCCCGGTTTTTTCATTCAAGCCTTGCTTGGTTAATAGAATGAACCTGGAGGTCGGCGTGTCAGGCAGGTTTTGCTCGTTTCGATAATGGATGGCTCGCCTTAACCAGTTTTCGTAAACCCTTTGATTGTCATCATCTCTATAAGCAAAGTCAGTATAAGAAGGTCGGTTTCTAACGAATTGGACAGATACTCGGCGCCCCGTGACGCTTTCCAGTTCCTTGATCACGGGCAAGAAGTGCTGGGTGAATATCTCTGATTGTGGCTGGGTGATATCGTCATGAATAAACGCATGAATGAAGATCGGCCTTTTCTCCATGAGCGGAGCTGAGAACGACCGTGTTTGAATGGAGGAGTGTTCCGGCGGCCGAGAAGTATGGTCAATGGTGACACTTGCATGACTCACAGAGTTAATGGTCAGACCTGCAAGCAATATTGGTATGATTGTTAATAACTTAGACATAAGGTTTCTATTCCGGGTGAGGATGATTAATGGTGAAGTGTGTAGAGGTCTGGTTATCAGGTACGGTCGGATTATTAGCGTGCGGAATTTGTTTTGTGGAGTCTTGATGTGTGTCCGTTAATGTTGTCGGGTCGGAATGTCGATTTGGATAGTTGGTTTTTATCCATATGTTTTTAGATCGGTATAACTGTTTCTTTGAATGACGGTATTACGCCGTTATTGCCAGGTGGGGTGAGTCTTTCAGAACGATTGCCCGCTGACCTCAAAGTCAGTAAAAACAGGAAAAGAGCCGGCATGACAGATGGTCGTTTCGGGGGCTGTTTATTGGCTTCTTTGCGGTATACTGCGCGGCCTTCGGCCGGCACGTCCGGCCATTTTTCGTACAATCAAGCCACGCAACCTGCGTGGCTTGTTGTTTTTTGACGCGCCTGCGGGCGCCCAGAGAGAAGAGGCGCGACGATGAGTGCACTGGTTGGCGTGATCATGGGCTCCAAGTCCGATTGGTCCACCCTTAGCCACACCGCCGATATGCTGGAAAAGCTCGGCATCCCGTACGAGGTCAAAGTGGTCTCTGCCCACCGCACCCCGGATCTGCTGTTCCAGTACGCCGAAGAGGCTGAAGGCCGCGGCATCGAGGTGATTATCGCCGGTGCCGGTGGCGCAGCCCACTTGCCAGGCATGTGTGCGGCCAAGACCCACCTGCCGGTGCTGGGCGTGCCGGTGCAGTCGTCGATGCTGTCGGGCGTCGATTCGCTGCTGTCGATCGTGCAGATGCCAGCGGGCATTCCGGTCGCCACCCTCGCTATCGGCAAGGCCGGCGCAATCAATGCCGCGCTGCTCTCGGCAAGCATCCTCGGTGCCAAGCATCCGCAGTTCCACGCGGTACTGAAAACCTTCCGTGCCGAGCAGACAGACAGCGTCCTGGACAATCCAGACCCACGTATTGCCTGAGGTTGTTGAGATGAAGATCGGTGTAATCGGTGGCGGCCAGTTGGGTCGCATGTTGGCGCTGGCGGGCACCCCGCTGGGCATGAACTTCGCTTTCCTCGACCCTGCGCCGGACGCTTGTGCGGCCGCCTTGGGCGAACACCTGCGGGCCGATTACGGCGATCAGGATCATCTGCGCCAACTGGCCGATGAAGTCGATCTGGTGACCTTCGAATTCGAAAGCGTCCCGGCTGAAACCGTGGCGTTTCTCTCGCAATTCGTCCCGGTCTACCCGAGCGCCGAAGCCCTGCGCATCGCTCGTGATCGCTGGTTCGAGAAGAGCATGTTCAAGGATCTGGGAATTCCGACCCCGGCCTTCGCCGACATTCAGTCGCAAGCTGATCTGGACGCAGCCGTGGCTTCCATCGGTCTGCCGGCCGTGCTGAAAACCCGCACTCTGGGTTACGACGGCAAGGGCCAGAAGGTCCTGCGCAAACCGGAAGACGTGGTCGGTACCTTCGCCGAACTGGGCAGCGTTGCCTGCCTGCTGGAAGGCTTCGTGCCGTTCACCGGTGAAGTCTCGCTGATTGCCGTACGTGCCCGCGATGGTGAAACGAAGTTCTATCCGCTGGTGCACAACACCCACGACAGCGGCATCCTCAAGCTGTCGGTTGCCAGTACCGATCATCCGTTGCAGGCATTGGCCGAAGACTACTCCAGCCGTGTGCTCAAGCAGCTGGATTATGTCGGCGTGATGGCGTTCGAATTCTTTGAAGTCGACGGTGGCCTCAAGGCCAACGAAATCGCTCCTCGCGTACACAACTCCGGGCACTGGACCACCGAAGGCGCCGAGTGCAGCCAGTTCGAAAACCACCTGCGGGCGGTTGCCGGTCTGCCGCTGGGTTCGACCGCCAAGGTCGGCGAGAGCGCGATGCTCAACTTCATCGGCGTTGTTCCGCCGGTCGAGAAGGTCATCGCCATCGAAGATTGCCATTTGCACCACTACGGCAAAGCCTTCAAGGCCGGGCGCAAGGTCGGTCACGCCAACCTGCGCTGCGCCGACATGGCCACCCTCCAGGCGCAGATCGTCAAGGTCGAAGCGCTGATCGCCGAGTAACGGCAGTTTCATGTGGCAGCGGCGGAACCATTCAGGGGCCGCCGTTCTCTCATGGCAGGATGCCAAAGTCTGACTAGGCTTCGCATATCTATCATTGAGAGGGAATTGCCATGGGAATTATCGGAACCATCTTTATCGGCTTGATCGTCGGCCTGCTGGCGCGGTTCCTGAAACCGGGCGATGACAGCATGGGCTGGATCATGACCATCCTGCTCGGTATCGGCGGTTCGCTGGCAGCCACCTACGGCGGCCAGGCCCTGGGCATCTATCAGGCAGGTCAGGGCGCAGGCTTCATTGGCGCACTGGTCGGCGCGATCGTTTTGCTGGTGATCTACGGCCTGATCAAAAAGAACTGATCCAAAGCGACAAAGCCCTCTCTGCCAAAGTGGCCGGGAGGGCTAGAATGCTCGGCGATTCAACGTTCCCTCCTTTCTTTACCGAGCACCTTCATGCGCCGTCTTCTGTTGACTCTCCTTTTCCTGGGCAGCGGTTTGGCCCACGCCGGCGAACTGCCGGAAACCGACTGGCTCGAACTGATGCCCAAGTCGGACCAAAAAGCCCTTGAGGCCATGCCCGAAATCGACCACAACTCCCCCGAAGCCACCGGTACCTTCACCGAGAAGGGCGGCATGAAGCAGGCCAAGGGTCTGCCGGCGGTGATGTATTCGACCAAAACCGTGGCGTCGATGAACGACAGGCACATCCGCATCGGTGGTTACCCGGTGCCGCTGGAGTCCGATGCCAAGGGCCGCAGCACGCTGTTCTTCCTCGTGCCGTACCCGGGCGCGTGTATCCACGTGCCGCCACCGCCGCCGAATCAACTGGTGCTGGTGCGTTATCCGAAAGGTTTGAAGCTGGATGACATCTACACGCCGCTGTGGGTGACCGGCACGCTGAAGATCGAGAAGGTCAGCAATGATCTGGCTGACGCGGCGTATGCGCTGGAAGCGGACAAGGTGCGGGTGGTGCAGGAATCTGACCTTTAACAGTCACCCCCAAACAACTGTGTGCCAGCCTCTGTGGCGAGGGGATTTATCCCCGATAGGTTGCGAAGCAACCCCGTTTTTTAATCAAAAACAGGGGGCCTGCTCCGCAGGCCAACGGGGATAAATCCCCTCACCACAAAGGCTCACTCCTACATTTGGTTTTACGGTGTTGGTCAGAGCGGTTTGCTGCCGACGCTGACGCTCATGGTGTGGCTCGCACCCGGTGCCAGATTCACCACATCGTCCATCACATTCGCCGTCTCGATGCACAGCATGCGCTGCCAGCCATCGTTGTCCATATCCGCCAATGCCGCCGCACGGTCGATCCACGGGTTCCAGATCACCGCCGTGCGCGAGCCGGTGGCGGTCAGCACGATGCGCCGTTCCCACGTCGGGTCGACGATGCTCAGTTGTGGCGGAGCGTCGAGGTAGATGCGGTCGGTTTCGCCGGCAAACTGCAGATCGCCTTTCTGCGCGTGGGTGTTCCAGTTGTCCAGGGTCTCGATGTAGTTCAAGCCATCCACACCCTCGACGTGTACGTTGCGCACGTCGCTGACCGCGTAATAGGTGTGCAACGCCTGACTGAGGCTGACGCTGTCGGTGCCGCGGTTGTGGCTGGTCAGGCTGATATGCAGTTGATCATCCAGACGCAGAGTCAGGGTCAGATCGACGTCATGCGGCCAACCGGCAAAACCGCCCTCCGGGCAGGACAGTTTGAATTCGACCTTGATGCCATGGGCCTCGGCTTCGATGCCGCCCAATTCCCAATCGGTTGCTCGCACAAAACCGTGGGCCGGCGCCGGTTCATCACTGACGCGCATCGCTTTCACGCTCTGCGGATTGCGCTCGAAGATGCCGAACCACGGCCAGCACACCGGCACGCCGGCACGGATGCTTTTGCCGGTCTTGAACTCGGCCTTGTCATTGAGCCAGATGATCGGCGGCTGGCCGTCGATCTGATAACTGAGGATGTGCGCGCCTTGCTGGGCCACCAGCACTTCGGCCTGACCGTGGCGGATGCGCCAGCAGTTCAGTTCATCCAGTTTCACGGCTTCAACGTTGGGCGTGTTCATGGGACAGCTCTCGATCAGACACTTGGGACGACTATCGACCGCAAATCGGCCGCAATGTTTAACGCGCGCGCGGTGGCACCGAACGGGTGCGGCCGCTGCCGTCGATGGCGACGAAGACGAACACCGCTTCGGTGACTTTACGCCACTCGCTGGACAGCGGATCGTCGCTCCACACCTCAACCATCATCTGGATCGAGCTGCGACCGATTTCCAGGGTCTGGGTGTAAAAGGACAATTGCGCGCCAACTGCCACAGGCACCAGAAACGCCATGCGATCGATGGCGACGGTCGCGACGCGGCCGCCAGCGACACGGCTGGCCATCGCGGTACCGGCCAAATCCATCTGCGCCACCAGCCAGCCGCCAAAAATATCGCCAAAGCCGTTGGTTTCGCGTGGAAGTGCGGTGATTTGCAGGGCCAGGTCGCCTTGCGGGATCGGATCTTCTTGTTCGAGCTCTATCATGCCGGGGGTGCCTCTGACCCGTGACTCTTCGTTGGTATTGCTGGTGGTAGCCGTCTTCGGGAAAAACGATTCAGCACCGAACATACTACGTTCGTCACGTTTTCCATAAGGCGCCTAAAGGGGAAACTCTGCGAAACCGACTGAAGCCCATCCAGCAACGTTTTCGCACAGCAACCCCCTACAAACCGGAGCAAGGTTGCGAGTATATCGGTCGGTAGACTCCGCGACGACCATCCGGTTCTCATTTCGACCGTCAAATACGCGCCTCTATGTGCTTTTTCGAACAATTTGCTATGGTGCCGAACCTGCCCAAGTCACAGCCAGCGTTGTTGTGGCGGTAGATCCGACTATAAGAGAAGCCCTTGCCATGACCACAGCGCCTTCGAGCCTCGCGCAGCCCGAGCAACCCGCACGACCATTGACCCGCAACGACTACAAGACTCTGTCGCTGTCCGCCCTCGGCGGTGCGCTGGAATTTTACGATTTCATCATCTTCGTGTTCTTCGCCACCGTGGTCGGCAAGCTGTTCTTCCCGGCCGACATGCCCGAATGGCTGCGTCTGATGCAGACCTTCGGCATCTTCGCCGCCGGCTACTTGGCGCGGCCACTGGGCGGCATCGTCATGGCGCACTTCGGCGACCTGCTGGGGCGCAAGAAGATGTTTACCCTGAGCATTTTCATGATGGCCGTGCCGACCCTGATCATGGGGCTGCTGCCGACCTACGCACAGATCGGCCTGTGGGCGCCGATCCTTCTATTGTTGATGCGGGTGATTCAAGGCGCGGCGATTGGCGGCGAAGTGCCGGGGGCGTGGGTTTTCGTTTCCGAGCACGTGCCGCAAAAGCACATGGGTTACGCCTGCGGCACGCTCACCAGCGGTCTGACCGCCGGTATTCTGCTCGGCTCGCTGGTCGCTACCGCGATCAACAGCATCTATACGCCAATGGAAGTGGCTGATTACGCCTGGCGGATCCCGTTCCTGCTCGGCGGCGTGTTCGGCCTGTTCTCGGTCTATCTGCGCCGCTGGCTGCACGAAACCCCGGTGTTTGCCGAGCTGCAACAGCGCAAGGCGCTGGCCGAAGAAGTGCCGTTGCGCGCCGTGTTGCGTGACCATCGCGGCGCGATTGCGATCTCGATGCTGCTGACCTGGCTGCTGTCCGCCGGCATCGTCGTGGTCATCCTGATGACCCCGACCGTGCTGCAAACCGTTTATCACTTCTCGCCGACGGTCGCACTGCAATCGAACAGCCTGGCGATCGTGTTCCTGAGTCTGGGCTGCATAATTTCCGGCGCGCTGGCCGATCGGTTTGGTGCCGGCCGGGTGTTCGTATTCGGTTGCCTGGGCTTGCTGATCAGCTCGTGGACCTTCTATCACAGCCTCGCCGATCACCCGAACTGGCTGTTCCCGCTGTATGCACTGACCGGTCTGCTGGTCGGCACCATCGGTGCGGTGCCATACGTGATGGTCAAGGCGTTCCCGCCAGTGGTGCGCTTCAGCGGTCTGTCCTTCTCTTATAACGTCGCCTACGCGATCTTCGGCGGCCTGACGCCAATGGTGGTCAGCCTGCTGCTGAAAGAAAGCGCGATGGGGCCTGCCTACTATGTAGCGGTCCTGTGCGCGATGGGGATTCTGGTGGGGGCGTGGCTCTGGAAGAAGGGGCGCTGATCCAGACTCTGCATCAGGTGTTCTGACGCCATCGCGAGCAGGCTCACTCCTACATTTGGAATGCATTTCAGTTGTGGGAGCGAGCCTGCTCGCGAATGGGGCATCCCGAATCATTCAGTAAAAACCCGAATGCTGGCCTTTCATCCAATTGTCATATTTCAGCCATAGAGTGTTCACACGGCCTGCTGATACTTGGCCCCGACTTAACACACCCTATCTGCTAGGAGTAAGGCATGAAACTGAAGCGTTTGATGGCGGCAATGACTTTTGTCGCTGCTGG
>NZ_JBIUWQ010000098.1:0-10380 GCF_044743525.1 Pseudomonas sp. NPDC087598
GGTCGGCAGGAAACGACGACGGGTTTTGTTGTTTGCGGAGGAAATGTTATTCCCAGTCACCGGACCCTTACCGGTAACTTGACATACTCTCGACATGCCTCAGCCCTCTAAAACCACATGCCCAACCCGGCATGGGTTGGCCGCTTAATCTCTCAGTCATTTGGCGCCAGGCGCCGCGTTTCTTTAGAGGTCTTACCGGCTACACCTACAGTGAAGGAACCGGGCCCCTAGAAAAGAGCGCTGCTTTATACCAGAAAGACCGGGGTGCAACAACTTTCCGTGTGCAATCAATCCACAAAAAAGCGCTTTTTCGACCTGCGAACGCTTTGGATAAAGGCTGGTACCGGTTTTTACCACTCGTCGCAGAAAATCGCCTGCGCGGCGGTTACAGACTTTTTGCGGCACGCCGCGGTCTGAAAAACCGCCATCACTGTGCCGCGAAAATGCAAAAAGGGGATAGTCATTTGTAATCCAGCCCTCTAGGGTAGGCCTTTTCCAGACTGCACTAGCAGATGGGCCTTCGATCTGTAAAAGGAAGCCGACCATGCGCCTCGCTGCCCTACCCCTGTTGCTCGCCCCGCTCCTGCTGAGCCCATTGGCCCAGGCCGCCGCGCTGAGCGTCTGCACCGAGGCCAGCCCTGAAGGGTTCGACGTGGTGCAATACAACTCGCTGACCACCACCAATGCCTCGGCAGACGTGCTGATGAACCGCCTGGTGGAGTTCGACACCGCCAGCGGCAAGGTCGTCCCGAGCCTGGCCGATAGCTGGGAAGTCAGCACCGACGGCCTGACCTACGTATTCAAACTGCACCCGCAGGTGAAGTTTCACACGACCGACTACTTCAAGCCGACCCGCGAGCTGACTGCAGAAGACGTCAAATTCAGCTTCGACCGCATGCTCGACCCGGCAAACCCATGGCACAAAGTCGCCCAGAGCGGATTCCCCCACGCGCAATCGATGCAGTTGCCGGCACTGATCAAGAAGATCGACGCACTGGACCCGCTGACCGTGCGCTTCACCCTCGATCACCCGGATTCGACCTTCCTGGCAACGCTGAGCATGGGTTTCGCCTCGGTGTATTCGGCCGAATACGCCGACAAACTGTTGAAAGCCAACGTGACGGACAAGCTCAACAGCCAGCCGATCGGCACCGGCCCGTTCGTGTTCAGTCGTTTCCAGAAAGACGCCGCGATCCGCTACAAGGCCAACCCGGACTATTTCGCCGGCAAGCCATCGGTGGACCCGCTGATCTTCGCCATAACCCCGGATGCCAACGTGCGCCTGCAAAAACTGCGGCGCAATGAATGCCAGATTGCCCTCTCGCCGAAGCCACTGGACGTACAGGCTGCGCTGAAAGAACCGACACTGAAAGTCGAAAAGACTGACGCGTTCATGACCGCATTCGTCGGCATCAACAGCCAGCACCCACCGCTGGACAAGCCGGAAGTGCGCCAGGCGATCAACCTCGCCTTCGACAAGGCCAACTACATCAAAGCCGTGTTCGAAGACACCGCCGAAGCCGCCAACGGCCCTTACCCGCCGAACACCTGGAGCTACGCGAAAAACCTGCCGGGCTACCCGCACGACGTGGCTAAAGCCAAGGCGCTGATGGCCAAGGCCGGTCTGAAGGACGGTTTCCAGACCACCATCTGGACACGGCCGTCGGGCAGCCTGCTCAATCCGAACCCAAGTCTCGGCGCACAGATGCTGCAGTCGGATCTGGCGGAGATCGGCATTCAGGCGGAAATCCGCGTGATCGAGTGGGGCGAACTGATCCGCCGCGCCAAGGCCGGCGAGCATGACCTGCTGTTCATGGGTTGGGCGGGTGACAACGGCGATCCGGACAACTTCCTCACACCGCAGTTTTCCTGCGCGGCGGTCAAGTCCGGCACCAACTTCGCTCGTTACTGCAATGCCGATCTGGACAAGCTGATCAGCGCCGGCAAGACCACCAGCGAACAGGGTGTACGCACCAAGCTCTACGAGCAGGCGCAAGCGCAGATTCAGCAGCAGGCGCTGTGGCTGCCGCTGGCACACCCGACCGCGTACGCATTGACGCGCAAGGACGTGCAGGGTTATTCGGTGAGCCCATTCGGTCGTCAGGACTACTCCAAGGTCAATCTCAAATAACCCGCCCTACACAAAACCTGTAGGAGTGAGCCTGCTCGCGATAGCGATCTTCCAGTCACTGAATAAGCTGACTGAAATGACGCCATCGCGAGCAGGCTCACTCCTACATGGATTTGCGTTTTGCCCTTGAGAGCTACATCCAGCCGCATTCCGCCATCGACAGCGGCTCGCCGTCGCCGATGATGAAGTGATCCAGCACCCGCACATCAATCAGCTCCAGCGCCTTCTGCAAACGCTTGGTCAGCTGCCTGTCCGCCTGACTGGGATCGGTATTGCCCGACGGATGGTTGTGGCAGAGGATCACGGCCGCGGCGTTGTTCGCCAAGGCACGTTTCACCACTTCTCGCGGATGCACACTGGTGTTGTCGATGGAACCGCGAAACAGTGCCTCGAACGTCAACACTTGATGCTTGGAGTCCAGAAACAGGCAACCAAACACCTCGTGTGGCTCGTGTCGGAGCATGGATTTGAGGTAATCCCGAACAGCCTGCGGATTCTCCAGCGCCGGCTCTCTGCGTGAACGCTCGGCCAGATACCGCCGGTTCATTTCTTGAGCAGCCTGCAACTGTGCAAACTTTGCGGGTCCCAACCCCAACTGTTTGCTGAATGCTTCCTGATCGGCCTCAAGCAACAAACGCAGGCTGCCGAACTGATTCAACAAGTGTCGCGCCAAGTCCACAGCGCTTTTTCCAACGACTCCCGTGCGCAAAAAAATCGCTAGTAACTCGGCGTCCGAAAGGCTCGCAGAACCCTGTTCAAGTAACCTTTCCCGCGGCCGTTCCGCCGCAGGCCAATCGCGAATACTCATACACATTCCTTGTCTGTGGGCGCCGCTGTTCCGTAGCGGTCGCTGTGATATCGTAGCCCATCTTTTTTGCGGGCGGATTCACCCTGGGGAGGGGGTTTCGCCACGTATGTCACCAACGAAATGAAAGGCAGACCTATGCAGCGGCTGTATCGGAAACGCATCGTTCTGGGCGTCGGCGGCGGCATCGCGGCCTACAAGAGCGCCGATCTGGTTCGTCGCCTGATCGACCAGGGTGCCGAAGTGCGCGTGGTCATGACCCATGGCGGCGCCGAGTTCATCACCCCGCTGACCATGCAGGCCCTGTCCGGGCACCCGGTCCACCTCGATCTGCTCGACCCGGCCGCTGAAGCGGCGATGGGCCATATCGAACTGGCCAAGTGGGCCGATCTGGTGCTGATCGCCCCGGCCACCGCCGACCTGCTCGCCCGCCTGGCCCAAGGCATCGCCAACGATTTGCTGACCACGCTGGTACTGGCCACCGACGCCGTCGTGGCCGTTGCTCCGGCGATGAACCAGGCGATGTGGCGTGATCCGGCCACCCAGGCCAACCTGCAACTCCTTGAAAGCCGTGGCCTGAAGACCTTCGGCCCGGCCTCGGGCAGTCAGGCCTGCGGCGACGTCGGCATGGGCCGGATGATGGAAGCCACCGATCTGGCGCAATGCGCGGCGGACTGCTTCCAGCGTCAGGCGCTGACCGGCAAACACGTGGTCATCACTGCCGGCCCGACCCAGGAAAACATCGACCCGGTGCGCTACATCACCAACCACAGCTCCGGCAAAATGGGCTTTGCCCTGGCCGAAGCCGCAGTGGAGGCCGGCGCCCGCGTGACCCTGATCAGCGGCCCGGTGCACCTGCCGACCCCGGATCGTGTCACCCGCATCGACGTGGTCAGCGCCCGTGACATGCTGGCCGCATGCGAAGCCGCGATCCCGTGTGACGTGTTCATCTCTTCGGCAGCGGTCGCGGACTACCGCCCGGAAGTCGTTGCCCCGCAAAAACTCAAGAAAGACCCTACAAGCGGCGACGGCTTCGTCCTGCAAATGGTGCGTAACCCGGACATCCTGGCCACCATCGCAACCCGTCCCGACCGTCCGTTCAGTGTCGGCTTCGCCGCTGAGACCGAACACCTGCTCGACTACGCTGCACGCAAGCTGAAAGACAAGAATCTCGATTTGATCGTCGCCAACGACGTCGCCAACCCGAGCATCGGTTTCAACAGCGAAGAAAACGCCTGCAGCGTGATTGACCGTGAGCTGCACGCCACGGTTTTCACCCAGACCAGCAAGAGCAAGATCGCTCGCCAACTGGTCACTTTTATCGCCGAACGTCTGAACCAGGTTTAATTTACATGCACGCTTTGCAAGCCAAGATCCTCGACCCACGCATCGGCACCGATTTCCCGCTGCCGCAATACGCCACCCCGGGCTCCGCCGGCCTCGACCTGCGCGCCATGCTGGAACAGGACATCGTCATCAAGCCGGGTGAAACCGTGCTGATCCCTACCGGCCTGTCGGTGTACATCGGCGACCCGAACCTCGCCGCGCTGATCCTGCCGCGTTCGGGCATGGGCCATAAACACGGCATCGTGCTGGGCAACCTCGTCGGCCTGATCGACTCCGATTATCAGGGCCCGCTGATGGTGTCCTGCTGGAACCGTGGCCAAACCGACTTCACCATGACCGTCGGCGAACGTCTGGCACAACTGGTGCTAGTGCCGGTGGTGCAGGCGCATTTCGAAATGGTCGAAGAGTTCGTTGAAACCGAACGCGGCACCGGCGGGTTCGGCCATACCGGCACCAAGTAACAGATAACCCGTTACTGTGGCGAGGGAGCTTGCTCCCGCTTGGGTGCGCAGCGCACACAAGATCTTTGGTGCCGCTACGCAGCCCAGCGGGAGCAAGCTCCCTCGCCACAAAAAATGCGCTACATCGGCAGCAGGTTTTAACACCGTAAATCAAGGTTTTGCCGGCCGAAAGCCACGCCAGCCGAGGCGTCATGGCCCTTTCACACCACGAACTCTCTGTGGAAAACGCCGTCATACCCTTCAGTTTGAGCCTGCCGTCGAACGATTCGTCGGTCTGTCCCGCCACTTTCGAGATGGAGCATTTCCGTAGATGAGCACCCCAGCCAAGATTGCCCCGAAGCTGCCCGACAGCATTTTCCGCGCCTACGATATTCGCGGCACCGTGCCGGAATTCCTCAATGCTGAAACCGCATACTGGATTGGTCGCGCTATTGGCTCGCAAAGCCTGGCCGAGGGCGAGCCGAACGTCTCCGTCGGCCGTGACGGCCGCTTGTCCGGCCCTGAGCTGGTTGCCGAGCTGATCCGCGGTATCGCCGAAAGCGGTTGCCACGTCAGTGACGTCGGCCTGGTACCGACGCCGGCGCTGTACTACGCCGCCAACGTGTTGGCCGGCAAATCCGGGGTGATGCTCACTGGCAGCCACAACCCGTCGAATTACAACGGTTTCAAGATCGTTATCGCTGGCGATACCCTCGCCAATGAACAGATTCAGGTTCTGCACGAACGCATCAAGACCAACAACCTGAGCAGCGGCGCAGGCAGCGTCACTCAGGTCGAGATCCTTGATCGCTACAACACCGAGATCGTCCAGGACGTGAAACTGGCCCGACGCATGAAAGTCGTGGTCGACTGCGGCAACGGTGCGGCCGGCGTGATCGCCCCGCAACTGATCGAAGCACTGAATTGCGAAGTCATTCCGCTGTTCTGCGAAGTCGACGGCAACTTCCCCAACCATCACCCCGACCCGGGCAAACCTGAAAACCTCGTCGACCTGATCGCCAAGGTCAAGGAAACAAACGCCGATCTCGGTCTGGCCTTCGACGGCGACGGCGACCGCGTTGGCGTGGTGACCAACACCGGCAGCATCGTCTACCCGGATCGTCTGCTGATGCTGTTCGCCCGCGACGTGGTGGCGCGCAACCCGGACGCGGAGATCATCTTCGACGTCAAATGCACCCGCCGCCTGGTGCCGCTGATCAAGGAGTACGGCGGTCGCCCGCTAATGTGGAAGACCGGTCATTCGTTGATCAAAAAGAAAATGAAACAATCCGGCGCGCTATTGGCCGGTGAAATGAGCGGGCACATCTTCTTCAAGGAACGCTGGTTCGGTTTCGACGACGGTATCTACAGCGCTGCACGGCTGCTGGAGATCCTCAGCAAGGAAGAATCCACGGCGGAGGAGCTGTTTGCGACCTTCCCGAACGATATTTCTACGCCGGAAATCAATATCCATGTGACCGAAGAGAGCAAATTCAGCATCATTGATGCATTGCACGACGCACAGTGGGGCGCAGGCGCTGACCTGACCACCATTGACGGCGTGCGAGTCGACTACGCCAAAGGCTGGGGCCTGGTGCGCGCGTCCAACACCACACCGGTGCTGGTGCTGCGCTTCGAGGCCGATGACGAGGCTGAATTGCAGCGCATCAAGGATGTGTTCCACGCCCAATTGAAACGCGTTGCACCTGATCTCCAACTACCGTTCTGATTCACCCGGAGCCCTGAATGACCCTCGAACGCGAAGCCGCCGCCCATACCGCCCAGGTCCTGTCCGAAGCGTTGCCTTACATCCGACGTTATGTCGGCAAGACCCTGGTGATCAAATACGGCGGCAACGCGATGGAAAGCGAGGAGCTGAAAACCGGCTTCGCCCGCGACATCGTCTTGATGAAAGCCGTGGGTATCAACCCGGTAGTCGTGCACGGCGGCGGCCCGCAGATCGGTGATCTGCTCAAGCGTCTGTCGATCGAAAGCCACTTCGTTGATGGCATGCGCGTCACCGACGCCGCGACCATGGACGTGGTGGAAATGGTCCTTGGCGGCCAGGTCAACAAAAGCATCGTCAACCTGATCAACCGTCACGGCGGCAGCGCCATCGGCCTGACCGGTAAAGACGCCGGGCTGATTCGTGCGAAGAAACTCACCGTCACCCGTCAGACCCCGGAGATGACCCAGCCGGAAATCATCGACATCGGCCAGGTCGGCGAAGTGGTCGGGATCAACACCGAACTGCTGAACCTGCTGGTCAAAGGCAACTTCATCCCGGTGATCGCGCCGATTGGTGTGGGTGAAAACGGCGAGTCGTATAACATCAACGCGGACCTGGTGGCAGGTAAAGTCGCCGAAGCCCTGAAAGCTGAAAAGCTGATGCTGCTGACCAACATCGCCGGCCTGATGGATAAGTCGGGCACCGTATTGACCGGCCTGAGCACCCAGCAGGTCGATGACCTGATCGCCGACGGCACGATCTACGGCGGCATGCTGCCGAAGATCCGCTGCGCACTGGAAGCGGTTCAGGGCGGTGTCGGCAGCTCGCTGATCATCGACGGTCGCGTACCGAACGCGATCCTGCTGGAAATCTTCACCGACACCGGTGTGGGCACGCTGATCAGCAATCGCAAGCGTCCGTAATAACCGAAACAGAAAAGATCGCAGCCTTTAGTAACTCCTGCGAACACGGATTCCGAATGTAACGAGAATCCTGTAGGAGCCTCTGAAGGCTGCGGTTTTTTATTTCCGCACGCTCGACTCGGCGACCCACTCTCCTTTGCGCGATTTCACTATTCTGCCGCCTTTCAACATTCGCTGAAAATATTATATTTAGTGAAATATCTAGACTATTTTCACTTGAATGACTATTTTCAGCATTCGATGAAAAGGAGCTGCCTGATGAAAGAGCTCGAAAAAAAATCTATAGAAGCGCTTCACAGCCTTCTCGCGAAAATACCGATTCTTGAAGTTACAAGTGTTAAACGGACTGAGCACTCCGAAGCCTGGGCGCCTGACTTCGTTGTCGAAATAACCACATCCGGGAAGTCATACACGCTGGTCTGCGAAGCCAAGACAAGTGGACAACCCAGATTTGTAACCTCCGCCATCCTGCAACTTCGTGACTACATCAACACTCGTGAGCTTGATGCCACACCCATTCTCATAGCCCCTTATCTTTCCCCGGCAGCTCGACAAACCTGTCGAGAAAAAGACGTCGGGTATCTGGATCTGGAGGGCAACGCCTGTATTTCGTTCGCAGGCGTCTTCATTGATCATCAAGTCGCTGACAAGCCCCCGTCGGAACACAGAGAGTTGAAGTCTCTATTCAAACCAAAATCGGCGCAGATTATTCGCAGGATGCTTCGAGAGCCAGATCATGAATGGCGAGTAATAGAGCTTTCTCAAGCTTCCGGCGTCAGCCTGGGTCAAGTCAGCAACGTCCGCACCGCTCTGCTCAACCGTGAATGGGCAAGAGCGACAAACAATGGATTTTTTTTGCGCGATCCTCAGACCGTTCTGGATGCCTGGGTTGAGGCCTATGAACCGCCACAAGGAGAGCGCAAGACGTTCTACACCCCATTACATGGCAGCGCCCTGGAAAGCGCGGCTCGAAATGCTATCAGCCAACATAACGACGCAACCGTGCTCTTTTCCTCGTTTTCTGCCGCACAGTGGTTAGCCCCTTACGCGCGCGTCAGCACCCATCACTTCTACGCAGACGACAAAGGGGTAGAAGTGTTGATCAAGGCGTTAAAGCTCGCTCCCGCGTCCAAGGGTGAAAATGTCGTGATCACTCTTCCCAAGGACGAAGGGATTTTGCTGGACACCGTCGAAGCTGCACCAGGTGTCATGTGCACCAGTCCTATTCAGACCTATCTGGATTTATCTGTTTCAGGAGAACGCGGCAAGGAAGCCGCCGAGCATCTACGACAGGAGCAATTGACATGGCCCCGTTAGCGCCTCAAGAACCTCAAAATGCCTCGGAATATGACGACAGAACAACGACCGCAGTGAAAGCGGTACTCGTTGAAATGGGACAAATTCTTGGTAGCTTCAGAGGCAAGTTCACAGTGATTGGCGGCGCGGTACCGTGGTTACTGCTTGCAAATGATGACATGCAACATGTCGGAACTCTGGACGTCGACTTGAGCCTTGACCCACAGGCACTGGGTGACGGCGAGTACGCAACCTTGATCGAGGCCTTGATGGGCAACGGCTATGAACAAAGAGGCGACTTACGACGCTTCCAACTCGTTCGTCAGGTGCCCGCCGTAGACGGGGGAGCCCCGATAGATGTGATCGTGGATTTTTTGATGCCACGCGACGCTGAAATCATTCAGAACAAGCCACCCATCCTCAGCGACTTTGCAGTACAACGTGCTGACGGCGCCGACTTAGCCATCCGCTTTTACCAGATGGTAGCAATCGAAGGACCTATGCCTACAGGCGGTAAAAATCGTGTCGAAGTTGCCGTATGTTCTATTCCGGCGCTTCTTGCGATGAAGGGTTACGCCTTGAATGGGAGACACAAGCAGAAAGACGCCTACGACATCTACTACTGCGTCCGCAATTATCCCGGAGGCACAGATGCCCTTGCTGATGAGTGCCGGTCGGTGCTGGAAACAGGAAGTGGCGAACAAGGCTTCCTATACATCAGCCAAAAGTTCGATGTGGTTGACGGGTACGGCCCAACATCCGTAAGACGCTTTGTCGAAGACAGTCAAATCCTTGAAGATCGGACACCGGATCAGTGGCAGCAGGATGCTTTCGGACAAGTGGATGCTTTGCTGCGCGCCTTGCAACTGCGGGAGTAGAGCAGGACGAAAAAGAAAGGCCCTGATTCACAGGGCCTTTTCTTTTATCAATCAGACGCCGAACTGGGCGCGATAGGCTTCCACGGCTGGCAGGTGCTGCTTGAGTTGCGGGTCGTCCGCGAGGAATTCCAGCACCTGGTTCAGCGAAACAATGCTGATCACCGGAATGCCGAAATCGCGCTCGACTTCCTGGATGGCCGACAACTCGCCGTTGCCACGCTCCTGACGGTTCAGGGCGATCAGCACGCCTGCAGCCTTGGCGCCGTCCTGGGAAGCGATGATCTGCATCACTTCGCGGATTGCGGTACCGGCGGTAATCACGTCATCAATGATCAGCACATCGCCGGTCAACGGAGCGCCAACCAGACTGCCACCCTCGCCGTGGGCCTTGGCTTCCTTGCGGTTGAAGCACCATGGCAGGTCACGGTTGTGGTGTTCAGCCAACGCGACGGCGGTAGTGGCCGCCAACGGGATGCCTTTGTAGGCCGGGCCGAACAGCACATCGAAGGGAATGCCACTCTCGGCGATGGCTGCAGCGTAGAAACGCCCCAGCTGCGCCAGGGCCGAACCCGAGTTGAACAGACCGGCATTGAAGAAGTAGGGACTGGTGCGCCCGGACTTCAGGGTGAACTCACCGAAGCGCAAAACGCCGCGATCGATGGCAAAACGAATGAAATCGCGCTGATACGCTTGCATGAAAAAAACCCCAAATACCACGGATTTAGCTAATTAGCTTGACGCCGTGTATCATACACGCACGCGATTTTTGTGTCCTTTTATGCTGATGATTTTTGTGAAGTTAATTTTTTTTATGTCTTATGTCGTTTGTTT
>NZ_JBIUWQ010000099.1:0-10131 GCF_044743525.1 Pseudomonas sp. NPDC087598
ATTCGACTACTCCGGCGCCCAGGCTTGCAAAGCCCTGCGCGAAGAGGGTTACCGCGTCATCCTGGTCAACTCCAACCCGGCCACGATCATGACCGACCCGGACATGGCCGACGCCACCTACATCGAGCCGATCAAGTGGCAGACCGTTGCCAAGATCATCGAGAAAGAGCGCCCGGATGCAGTGTTGCCAACCATGGGCGGCCAGACCGCTCTGAACTGCGCCCTGGACCTGGAGCGCGAAGGCGTTCTGGAGAAGTTCGGTGTGGAAATGATCGGCGCCAACGCCGACACCATCGACAAGGCTGAAGACCGTTCGCGTTTCGACAAAGCCATGAAGTCGATCGGCCTGGAATGCCCACGTTCCGGTATCGCCCACAGCATGGAAGAAGCCAACGCCGTTCTTGAGCGCCTGGGCTTCCCGTGCATCATCCGTCCGTCCTTCACCATGGGCGGCACTGGTGGCGGTATCGCCTACAACCGTGAAGAATTCGAAGAAATCTGCGCCCGCGGTCTCGACCTGTCGCCGACCAAAGAGCTGCTGATCGACGAATCGCTGATCGGCTGGAAAGAATATGAAATGGAAGTTGTCCGCGACAAAAAGGACAACTGCATCATCGTTTGCTCGATCGAAAACTTCGACCCGATGGGTGTGCACACCGGTGACTCGATCACTGTTGCGCCGGCTCAGACCCTGACCGACAAGGAATACCAGATCCTGCGTAACGCCTCCCTGGCGGTACTGCGCGAGATCGGCGTCGAGACCGGCGGTTCCAACGTACAGTTCGGTATCTGCCCGGACACCGGCCGCATGGTCGTGATCGAGATGAACCCGCGTGTGTCGCGTTCCTCGGCACTGGCTTCGAAAGCCACCGGTTTCCCGATCGCCAAAGTCGCGGCCAAACTGGCTGTGGGCTACACCCTCGACGAACTGTCGAACGACATCACCGGCGGCAAGACCCCGGCGTCCTTCGAGCCGTCGATCGACTACGTCGTCACCAAGCTGCCACGCTTCGCCTTCGAAAAATTCGCCAACGCTGACGCGCGCCTGACCACTCAGATGAAGTCGGTTGGTGAAGTCATGGCCATCGGCCGGACCTTCCAGGAATCCCTGCAGAAAGCTCTGCGCGGTCTGGAAGTGGGCGTTTGCGGTCTGGACGAGAAGCTCGACCTGAGCAACCCGGAAAGCATGAGCGTGCTCAAGCGCGAACTGACCGTACCGGGCGCCGAGCGTATCTGGTACGTGGCGGACGCTTTCCGCGCCGGCATGACCGTCGAAGACATTTTCGGCATGAACATGATCGACCCGTGGTTCCTGGTGCAGATCGAAGATCTGATCAAGGACGAAGAGAAGGTCAAGACCCTTGGCCTGTCGGCTATCGACCGCGACTTGATGTTCAAGCTCAAGCGCAAAGGCTTCTCTGATCAGCGTCTGGCCAAGCTGCTGGGCGTGACCGAGAAAAACCTGCGCACGCACCGTCAAAAGCTGGAAGTGTTCCCGGTCTACAAGCGCGTTGATACCTGTGCCGCCGAGTTCGCAACCGACACCGCTTACCTCTACTCGACGTACGAGGAAGAGTGCGAAGCCGCACCGTCGGGTCGCGACAAAATCATGATTCTGGGTGGCGGTCCAAACCGTATCGGCCAAGGCATCGAGTTCGACTACTGCTGCGTTCACGCTGCCCTCGCTCTGCGCGAAGATGGCTACGAAACCATCATGGTCAACTGCAACCCGGAAACCGTTTCCACTGACTACGACACTTCCGACCGTCTGTACTTTGAGCCGGTAACCCTGGAAGACGTGCTGGAAATCTGCCGCGTCGAGAAGCCGAAAGGCGTGATTGTCCAGTACGGCGGCCAGACTCCGCTGAAACTGGCTCGTGCTCTGGAAGCTGCTGGCGTGCCAATCATCGGCACCAGCCCTGATGCCATCGACCGCGCTGAAGACCGTGAGCGTTTCCAGCAAATGGTTGAGCGCCTGAACCTGCGTCAGCCGCCAAACGCCACCGTGCGCAGCGAAGACGAAGCTGTTCGCGCTGCTGCGAAGATCGGTTATCCGCTGGTGGTTCGTCCCTCCTATGTACTGGGCGGCCGTGCGATGGAAATCGTTTACAAGGAAGACGAGCTCAAGCGTTACCTGCGTGACGCAGTGCAAGTGTCCAACGACAGCCCGGTGCTGCTCGACCATTTCCTCAACTGCGCCATCGAAATGGACGTGGATGCGGTCTGCGACGGCAAAGACGTGGTGATCGGCGCGATCATGCAACACATTGAGCAGGCTGGCGTTCACTCCGGTGACTCCGCTTGCTCGCTGCCGCCGTACTCGCTGCCGGCGCACATCCAGGACGAGATGCGCGAACAGGTCAAGAAAATGGCCCTGGAACTGGGCGTTGTCGGCCTGATGAACGTGCAGTTGGCGCTGCAAGGCGAAGACATCTACGTCATTGAGGTCAACCCGCGCGCTTCCCGTACCGTACCGTTCGTCTCCAAGTGCATCGGTGTTTCCCTGGCAATGATCGCTGCTCGCGTGATGGCCGGTAAAACCCTGCAGGAAATCGGCTTCACCAAAGAAATCATCCCGAACTTCTACAGCGTGAAAGAGGCGGTATTCCCATTCGCCAAATTCCCTGGTGTTGACCCGATCCTCGGCCCAGAGATGAAGTCGACTGGTGAAGTGATGGGCGTCGGCGATACCTTCGGTGAGGCATTCGCCAAAGCCCAGATGGGCGCCAGCGAAGTGCTGCCTACCGGCGGTACTGCGTTCATCAGCGTGCGTGATGATGACAAACCACTGGTTGCAGGCGTGGCCCGTGATCTGATCAACTTGGGTTTCGAAGTGGTTGCCACTGCCGGTACTGCCAAGCTGATCGAAGCGGCTGGCCTGAAAGTGCGCCGTGTGAACAAAGTGACCGAGGGTCGTCCGCACGTGGTCGACATGATCAAGAATGACGAAGTCACCCTGATCATCAACACCACCGAAGGTCGTCAGTCGATCGCTGATTCGTATTCCATTCGTCGTAATGCCTTGCAGCACAAGATTTACTGCACCACCACCATTGCTGCGGGCGAAGCTATCTGTGAAGCGCTGAAGTTCGGTCCGGAAAAGACCGTGCGCCGCTTGCAGGATCTACACGCAGGATTGAAGGCATGAGCTTAGTTAAATACCCAATGACTGTTCAGGGCGCTCGCGCCCTGGAAGAAGAACATACTCACCTGACCAAGGTCGTGCGTCCGAAGCTCAGCCAGGACATCGGTACGGCCCGCGAGTTGGGTGATTTGAAAGAAAACGCTGAATACCATGCTGCCCGCGAACAGCAAGGCATGGTCGAGGCGCGGATTCGTGACATCGAAGGCCGGATTCAGAATCAGGTCATCATTGATGTCACGACCATTCCTCACACGGGCAAAGTGATCTTCGGTACTACCGTCGAAATCGCCAACGTCGAGACTGATGAAACCGTCACTTACCACATCGTGGGTGAGGATGAGGCTGACTTCAAACTCGGCAAGATTTCGGTTGGCTCGCCTTTGGCTCGCGCCTTGATCGGCAAGGAAGAGGGCGATGTGGTCGCCGTGAAAACGCCTGGCGGCGTTATCGAGTACGAGATTGTCGAAGTCCGTCACATCTGAAACCGGGCGCCCGCTGCATGCGGGCGCCATGCTTTGGCAGCTGACCCAGATGTTGTGGGTCGGCGGTCTCTGGTTGATTCATTTCGGTTTGCAGCCGGCATTGGGCAAGATTGGCCTGGCGCCGCTGCTGATCGATGAAGTCGCCAGTGCATTTGAAGTGCTGGTGGTGGTTTTTCCGCCGCATGCGTGATTTTTCAGGCTTTGGTGCTGGTACAGGCCGAGGGCCTTGCCAGTCTATGGCGGGATTTTCGCGGGCAGGTGCTGCTGATGGCGTTGTATGCGTGCGCGATGTTTGTCGCGGTGCGTGTCGGCTGGCCGGATGCGCAGCGCTGGCAGGTGTTCAGCTATCTTGTGTTGGGCTTTTCCGGTCTGGCGCTGGTATTGCAGCCGGTGCCGGGATGGAGTGGCAGGGTGCGCGAAGCACACCCTTGACCCTTGTCATCACTTGAAGCGATGAACGTTCGACAGCTGCTTGTTGGCACTGAAGTTCTTGCGATAAACCAATGCCATCTTGCCGATGACCTGTACCAGATCCGCTTTGCCGACCTTGCACAGTTCTGCAATGTGCGCCAGGCGCGACTCGCGGTCGAGGATGTTGAGCTTGATTTTAATCAGCTCGTGATCGGCCAAAGCGCGTTCAAGTTCGGCTAACACACCTTCAGTCAAACCGTTGTCAGCCACCGTCAAAACGGGTTTCAGGTGGTGGCCAATGGATTTGTACTGTTTCTTCTGCTCTGGAGTGAGCGGCATAATCTGACCCTTTCGTCTGGATTCTGTAAAATGGCGGCCATTTTACCCGAGGGTTCGCTGATCCGCCCAATTAATCACGACCCTAATCATCGAGGTGCCCAATGGCGCGTTCCAAGACAAGCCTTGGTTGGCTGAAACGACATGTCAACGATCCTTATGTGAAGCAAGCGCAGAAGGATGGCTACCGCTCGCGTGCGAGTTACAAGCTTCTGGAGGTCCAGGAGAAATACAAGCTGATCCGCCCTGGTATGAGCGTTGTCGACCTGGGGGCAGCGCCCGGTGGCTGGTCGCAGGTCACCAGTCGGCTGATCGGTGGTCAGGGGCGTCTGATCGCTTCGGACATCCTGGAAATGGACAGCATCCCTGACGTGACATTTATCCAGGGTGACTTCACCGAGGACGCCGTGCTCGCGCAAATTCTGGAAGCCGTCGGTAATTCGCAGGTAGACCTTGTGATTTCCGATATGGCCCCCAATATGAGTGGTACGCCTGAAGTGGATATGCCCAAAGCCATGTTCCTTTGCGAGCTGGCGCTTGATCTGGCGGAGCGGATACTCAAGCCGGGTGGTAATTTCGTTATCAAGATTTTTCAGGGCGAAGGATTTGATGTTTACCTGAAGGATGCTCGCAAGAAGTTCGACAAGATCCAGATGATCAAGCCGGACTCGTCCCGCGGCAGTTCTCGTGAGCAATACATGCTGGCTTGGGGCTACCGGGGCCGTAGTGAGTAAAACGAGGTTTTTTGTGCAGGGTGATAGGTTTTTCGTATTTCGCCCCGCGTGCATAAGCGAATATTGTGTAGAAAGTGTTTCACAAAGGGTTACAGACGGCGCCTGCCAGAGTTGTAGGTAATGTAGTAAGTTAGGCCGGTGAATATCATGCGAAGCGCGCGCCAGTAGCGGAGCTTGCTTCAGAGGGTAGTTAATTGAACGATATGGCAAAGAATCTGATCCTGTTGTTGATCATCGCTGCTGTCCTCGTGACGGTGATGAACATCTTCTCCAGCCCTAACGAGCCGCAGACCCTCAACTATTCCGACTTCATCCAGCAGGTCAAGGATGGCAAGGTCGAGCGCGTCGCGGTTGATGGCTATGTGATTACCGGCAAGCGCAACGATGGCGACAGCTTCAAGACCATTCGTCCGGCAATTCAGGACAATGGCCTGATCGGTGACCTGGTCGACAACCACGTCGTGGTTGAAGGCAAGCAGCCAGAACAGCAAAGCATCTGGACCCAGCTTCTGGTGGCCAGCTTCCCGATCCTGGTGATCATCGCGGTGTTCATGTTCTTCATGCGCCAGATGCAGGGTGGTGCCGGTGGCAAGGGCGGACCGATGAGCTTCGGCAAGAGCAAGGCGCGCCTGCTCTCCGAAGATCAGGTGAAAACCACCTTGGCTGACGTTGCCGGTTGCGACGAAGCCAAGGAAGAGGTTGGCGAGCTCGTTGAATTCCTCCGTGATCCGGGCAAGTTTCAGCGTCTTGGTGGTCGCATTCCTCGCGGTGTGCTGATGGTCGGTCCTCCGGGTACCGGTAAAACCTTGCTGGCCAAAGCCATTGCCGGCGAAGCCAAAGTGCCTTTCTTCACTATTTCCGGTTCCGACTTTGTCGAGATGTTCGTCGGCGTCGGCGCAAGTCGTGTTCGTGACATGTTCGAGCAGGCGAAGAAACACGCGCCGTGCATCATCTTCATCGACGAAATCGACGCCGTCGGTCGCCATCGTGGCGCCGGTATGGGTGGTGGTCACGACGAGCGTGAGCAGACTCTCAACCAGTTGCTGGTTGAGATGGACGGCTTCGAAATGAACGACGGCATTATCGTGATTGCTGCAACCAACCGTCCTGACGTACTCGACCCTGCGCTGCTGCGTCCAGGCCGTTTCGACCGTCAAGTGGTGGTCGGTCTGCCGGATATCCGTGGTCGCGAACAGATTCTCAAGGTTCACATGCGTAAAGTGCCAATGGGTGACGACGTTGCTCCGGCCGTTATCGCTCGTGGTACTCCAGGTTTCTCCGGTGCTGACCTCGCTAACCTGGTCAACGAAGCCTCTCTGTTTGCGGCTCGCGCCGGCAAACGCATCGTCGAGATGAAAGAGTTCGAACTGGCTAAAGACAAGATCATGATGGGCGCTGAGCGCAAATCGATGGTCATGTCCGAGAAAGAAAAGCAGAACACCGCTTATCACGAGGCAGGCCACGCTATTGTTGGTCGCGTCGTGCCTGAGCATGATCCGGTCTATAAGGTTTCGATCATTCCGCGCGGTCGTGCGCTGGGTGTGACGATGTTCCTGCCGGAAGAAGATCGCTACAGCCTGTCCAAGCGTGCACTGATCAGCCAGATCTGCTCGCTGTACGGTGGCCGTATCGCGGAAGAAATGACGCTCGGTTTCGACGGCGTCACCACTGGTGCTTCCAACGACATCATGCGTGCCAGCCAGATTGCGCGAAACATGGTGACCAAGTGGGGTCTGTCGGAAAAACTCGGTCCGCTGATGTATGCCGAAGAAGAAGGCGAAGTTTTCCTGGGTCGCGGCGGTGGTGGTCAGGCTGCAAGCTTCTCCGGTGAGACGGCCAAGCTGATCGACTCCGAAGTGCGCAGCATCATTGATCAGTGCTATGGCACTGCCAAGCAGATCCTCACGGACAACCGTGACAAGCTCGATGCAATGGCTGATGCCCTGATGAAGTATGAAACGATCGATGCTGAACAGATCGACGACATCATGGCGGGTCGTACGCCTCGCGAGCCGCGTGATTGGTCGGGTGGTGCCGGCACTCCGCCGCCGCCAGTTGTTCAGGATGAGCGTCCGGAAAAACCGATTGGCGGTCCGGCTGCTGACGTTTAAGGTTTGAAATGACTTCTGTACAGTCCCTGACCCGGTTGCCTTGCGGCAACCGGGTTCTTGATTTGGCCCATACGCATGTCATGGGCATTCTCAATGTCACTCCCGATTCCTTTTCTGATGGTGGCCGATACAGCCAGCTCGACGCGGCGCTGCGCCATGCCGAAGCCATGGTTGTGGCTGGTGCAACGCTGATTGATGTGGGGGGGGAATCCACCCGTCCTGGCGCGCGAGCGGTTTCTCCGCTGGAAGAGCTTGAGCGCGTGGCGCCGATCGTCGAACGGATCAATCGCGAACTCGATGTCATCATCTCGGTCGATACGTCGACTCCCGCCGTGATGCGCGAAACCGCACGGCTGGGCGCGGGTTTGATCAACGATGTGCGATCCCTGCAGCGCGATGGGGCGCTCGACGCCGCGGCGGCTACAGGGCTGCCTGTGTGCCTCATGCATATGCTCGGTGAGCCGGGTGATATGCAGGACAATCCGCAATATCAGAATGTCACGCGAGAAGTGGGCGAGTTTCTCGCCGAGCGCATGGCCCGATGTGCGCTGGCGGGCATCCCGGCTGAGCGGATCATTCTCGATCCCGGCTTTGGCTTCGCCAAAACCCTGCAGCACAATCTAAGCTTGTTCAAGCATATGGAAGCCCTGCATGCGTTGGGCCGGCCGTTGTTGGTTGGTGTTTCGCGCAAAAGCATGATCGGGCATGCGTTGAATCGTCCTGTGGGCGAGCGTCTGCACGGTGGTCTGGCACTGGCTGCACTGGCGTCAGTCAAGGGTGCGCGTATATTGCGCGTCCATGATGTGGCGGAAACAGTAGACGTGGTGCGGATGATCGCGGCCGTGGAATCAGCCGAATAAGAATGATGGAGCACTTATGAGCAAGAAATACTTTGGTACTGACGGCATTCGTGGTCGAGTCGGTGAATACCCGATTACTCCTGACTTCATGCTCAAGCTCGGTTGGGCTGCCGGCATGGCGTTCCGCAAGATGGGTGCCTGCAAGGTGCTGGTCGGCAAAGACACTCGAATTTCCGGCTACATGTTTGAATCGGCCCTTGAGGCTGGCCTGACGTCGGCAGGTGCTGACGTGATGCTGCTCGGTCCGATGCCGACACCTGCTATTGCTTACCTCTCGCGAACGTTTCAGGCTGAGGCGGGTATCGTGATCAGCGCTTCGCACAATCCGCATGATGATAACGGCATCAAGTTCTTCTCGGGTAAGGGCACCAAGCTGCCGGATGAGCTGGAACTGATGATTGAAGAGCTGCTCGACACGCCAATGACCGTGGTCGAGTCGAGCAAGATCGGCAAGGTTTCGCGAATCAATGATGCCTCTGGCCGCTACATTGAGTTCTGCAAAAGCAGTGTGCCAACCGGTACCAGTTTTTCTGGTCTCAAGATCGTTATCGACTGTGCCCACGGTGCGACCTATAAAGTTGCGCCGAGCGTTTTTCGTGAGCTCGGTGCGGACGTTGTAGTGTTGTCGGCACAGCCAAACGGTCTGAACATCAACGATAACTGTGGTTCGACCCATATGGGGCAGTTGCAGGCGGCAGTGCTGGCTGAGCACGCTGACCTCGGTATCGCTTTTGATGGTGATGGTGATCGGGTTCTGATGGTCGATCACACGGGGGCCATCGTCGATGGTGATGAACTGCTGTTCATCATTGCTCGTGATCTGCATGAGCGAGGAAAGCTTCAGGGGGGTGTCGTTGGCACGCTGATGAGCAACCTCGGTCTGGAGTTGGCGCTTGCCGAGCTTTCGATTCCATTTATTCGCGCCAACGTGGGCGACCGTTATGTGATTGCCGAATTGCTTGAGCGCAACTGGCTGGTCGGTGGTGAGAACTCGGGGCACATTGTTTGCTTCAATCACACGACGACCGGCGACGCGATCATTGCTGCGCTGCAAGTGCTGATGGCACTGAAGACGCGTAATGAGGGGCTGGCGCAAACTCGCCAGGCGTTGCGCAAGTGTCCTCAGGTGCTGATCAATGTGCGCTTTGGCGGCGGCGAAAGCCCGCTGGAGCATCCGGCTGTCAAGGAAGCCAGCGCGCGCGTTACCCAGGCAATGGCGGGGCGCGGGCGGGTGCTTTTGCGCAAGTCCGGCACAGAGCCTCTGGTGCGTGTGATGGTCGAAGGCGAGGACGAAACTCAGGTTCGCAGCTATGCCGAAGAACTGGCAAAACTGGTAACTGAAGTTTCTGCCTGATTCGGCTTGCAAGCCATGATTGTGTTGGGTAACATCTGCGCCCACTTTGACCGACGAGGTACAGCATGCGTCGCCCTATGGTAGCTGGTAACTGGAAGATGCACGGTACCCGCTCCAGCGTCGCTGAGCTGATCAACGGCCTTCGTCATCTGGCCTTGCCAAGCGGTGTTGATGTCGCGGTATTCCCGCCTTGCTTGTATATCAATCAAGTGATTGATGGCTTGAAAGGTAAATCGATTTCGGTCGGTGCGCAGAATTCTGCGGTGGAATCCATGCAAGGTGCATTGACCGGTGAAATAGCACCGAGTCAGTTAGTGGATGCAGGTTGTTCCCTGGTGCTTGTCGGGCACTCCGAACGCCGTCAGATAATGGGCGAGCGAGACGGAATGCTGAATCGCAAGTTCGCAGCGGCACAGGCATGTGGCTTGATTCCGGTGTTGTGTGTAGGGGAGACCCTTGAGCAACGTGAGGCCGGGAAAACTCTTGAGGTTGTCGGGCGTCAGCTGGGCAGCATCATCGAGGAGCTGGGTGTTGGTGCTTTTGCCAAGGCAGTCATAGCTTACGAGCCGGTCTGGGCAATTGGTACCGGGCTGACTGCAACGCCGCAGCAGGCTCAGGATGTGCATAAGGCCATTCGTGAGCAGTTGGCGGCAGAGAATTCTGAAGTCGCACGAGGTGTGCGGCTTCTATACGGCGGC
>NZ_JBIUWQ010000100.1:0-9586 GCF_044743525.1 Pseudomonas sp. NPDC087598
CTGCCCCCGAACGAAGAGGCCCCGGGTATTTCCGGTGAGGCGCGGGAACGTCTGGTGAACGACTTCCGCCTGGTGATGAAGACCCTCAAGCGTCTGTCGCGCCTGTACCCGCAGGAGCTGACCGAGCACTTCATCTACCTGCCGGCCGTGAGCCTGGAAATGCTCGGCGACCACGCCAAGATGCAGGACTGGCTGGCTCAGTACGAAGTCCGTCTGCGCACCAACGAGAAGTCCGGCCTGGTCTACAAGGCCAGCCTGCGTGAAGATCGTGAACGTGGCGTGTGGCTGCCAGAGGTCGAACTGATCTCCCACGGCCTGTCGAACTACGTCACCTTCAACCGTGACTTCTTCGGCAGCAACGACTACAAAACCGTCGTCACCCTCGGCGCTCAACTGAGCACCCTGCTCGACGAAGGCGCATACATCCAGCGTGGCGAGCGCAAGAAAGCGGTCACCGAGTTCAAGGAAGCTCTGGACTGGCTGATGGCTGAAAGCACCAAGCGTCACACCATTCAGCGATACAAAGGTCTGGGCGAAATGAACCCGGATCAGCTGTGGGAAACCACCATGGACCCAAGCGTGCGCCGCATGCTGAAAGTCACCATCGAAGACGCCATTGGCGCAGACCAGATCTTCAACACCCTGATGGGTGATGCGGTCGAACCTCGCCGTGACTTCATCGAGAGCAATGCCCTGGCGGTGTCCAACCTGGATTTCTGATCCGGTACACCTGTGACGGTTCGGCCACCCCAACGGGTTGGTCGGCCACGCCAAAAGAAGGCCCGCGCAAGCGGGTTTTTTTTTGCGTACGATGCAGCCTCGATTCCAGCCTCTGATGTTGGCGCATGACGAATGGACGTGTATCGATGAAGGATCTGCTTAAACGCTTGCCGGTTAGTCTCTTGCCCGTGCTGATGGGCGTTCTGGCATTTTTTATCGTCGTGGGGCCAAGGGCGCTGAACCCTGAAAACATTGCATGGCTGGGTCAGAGCGATCCGGCGACCCATTACCTGGGGTGGGCGTTTTTCAGGCATTCAGCCTGGTCGATTCCGCTGGGACTCAATCCCTCTTATGGATTGGAACTGGGCAGCGCGATCATCTTCTCGGATTCCAATCCGCTGTTTGCCTTTATCTTCAAACCCTTCGCTTCGCTGCTGCCCGAGCCTTTCCAGTACTTCGGGCTTTGGTTGCTGACGTGTTTTGTGCTGCAGGGCTGGTTTGCCTGGAAACTGATGGGGCTGGCCACAAACAATGTGACAGTGCGCCTGTTGGGCGCGGCATTGTTTCTCTTCAACCCGGCGATGATCGCGCGCATGGGCGTGCATTTGTCCCTTGCCGGACACTTCCTGATCCTCGCCGCGCTGTACCTGACGCTACGCCGAGGCAATGACAAGCGCGCTCTGGCCTGGGGAGCCCTGCTGGCCGCATCCGCCCTGGTGCATGCCTATCTGCTGGTCATGATTGCGCTGATCTGGATCGCCGATCTTCTGTACCGAACCGTCAAAATCCAACTGACTCCGCGCAAGGCAGTTGCCGAGTTGTTCTGCCTCTTGTTGTTGACGGCCTTGTGCTGCTGGCAGGCGGGCTACTTCACGATCAAGGGAGCTGGTCTGGCCTCCATCGGGTTCGGGTTGTTTCGGGCGAATGCGTTGACCTTCTTCAACCCTGGCGGGTGGTCGTATGTCTTGAGGGATTTCCCCGGAGTGCCCGGCGATGGAGATGGTATGGCCTTCCCGGGGCTGGGGGTGATGTTGCTCCTCGTTTGTGCATTGCCGCTCACGTTGGGCGGCAAGAACAACGGGGTTATGGCCGCCATACGCAAGCGCTGGATATTGCTGCTCGCGCTGGTCGGGCTGATGGTTTTTGCGCTTTCCAACAAGGTCGGTATCGCATCATACGAATTCGACTATTGGTTGCCGGACACTTTCATTGCAATTGCGAGTATCTTCCGCGCATCGGGCCGGATGATCTGGCCGGTCATGTACGCGGCGATTTTCGCGGTGGTTTTTTTGATTGCCCGAGGTTCCCGACCGCAGGCGGCGATCATGTTGTTGGCGCTGGCGGTGGTCGTTCAAGTGGCCGACACCCGCGCAGGCTGGGCAAATACGCGCAGCCAACTGATGGCTTCGCCGGGCAAGGAATGGAAAACCCCGTTGGTCGATCCTTTCTGGAGAAGCGCGGCATCGCATTATCAGAACGTGCGATGGATCAGTCCGCAAAACTTTTCCATCCATTGGATGACGCTGGCCGACTACGCGGGTAAATATCATCTGGCAACGGATGCCGTTTACCTGGGACGGGTAAGTGCGTTGGCACAGGAGGCTGCGCAGCGCGCCGCCGACAGGACCGTCGCTAGCGGAAAGTATGCTGCCGACACCCTGTATGTACTGGATCAGCGCTCGGCGCTTCAAGCAACGATCAACCTGGATCGCACTGCCGATATCCTGGCCAGAGTCGACGACTTTTACGTCCTGGCACCGGGGTGGAAGCGCTGTGCTGACTGTCCCGCCATCAATGCAGTGCAACCTCAAGAGCTGATCCCGACTTTCCAGCCGGGAGAAAAAATTCAGTTCACCGATAGCAGTTCGGGGGCCGCCGGTCTGGGCACAGGCTGGTGGGTTTCTGATGCCTGGGGTACCGGGTCTGTGGGCTCAGATGCGGAAATCATCCTCAGGCCGGCCGGTAGCGTGACCTCGCTATCGCTCGAAGCCAATGCCTTTCTCGCGGAGTCACACCCGCGCCAGGCTGTGGATATCCGCGTCAATGATGTTGCGGTGTTCTCCGCCAGTCTGACCCAAGCCACTGCGAACAAAATAAATGTCGTGCTGCCGCCGCAGGTGCAGCAGCTCGTTGCGCAACAAGGTGTATTGCGCATCCAGTTACATTTTCCATTGGCGATCAGCCCACACGAGCTCGGGATGAGTGTGGATGAACGAAAACTGGCAATCGGGCTGCTCGGGTTGACGTTTCATTGATCAGTAAAGAGAGATCGCAGCGCCTGCATTGATCTCGTGCAGGAGCTGCCGAAGGCTGCGATTTTTCGATCTTTATTCCTGTGCAGTCGCCACACTCTCCAACCGATACCCGTACCCATAAATCGTCAGCAACTGCCATCCACGATCGGCCGTCAGCCCCAGCTTGTTACGCAGCCGGTAGATATGCGTATCCAGCGGCCGTGACGAGGCCATCTCTTCATGGGGCCAGAAGCGCTCATAAAGATAATCCCGCGACAGGGGGCGACCAAGGTTGCTGAACAGGCAGCGCGCCAGTCGATATTCACGCTCGGTCATGACAATGGGTTTGCCTTCACGGGTGACGGTCAGTTCGGCATCGTCGAATGTCAGGTCATTGAAACTCAGTACCTCGGTGGCGGCGCTGCGTGGCTGACTGTGCCGACGCAATACTGCGGCGACCCGCGCTTTCAGCTCATTGGGTCGGAACGGTTTACTCACGTAGTCGTCGGCGCCGGCGTTCAGGGCCTGGACGATATCGCTTTCACCATCACGACTGGTGAGCATGATTGCTGCGGGAGGCGCTTCCATGTGTTCGCGGGTCCAGCGCAGCAACGCCAGACCGGTGAGATCCGGCAGTTGCCAGTCGAGGATCAGCAGGTCGAAGGTTTCCCGGCGCAGTTGTCGCAGCAGATCTTCGCCAAGCTCGAAGCTGTGCAGCGACCATGGCTGTTCGGAGGCATCGGCCATTTGCTGCAGGGTCTGCTCGACCCGGCGCAGTTCGGCGGGTTCGTCATCCAGTATCGCAACGCGCATACGCGGTGGTTCCTTGTTGCTGGGGGCATTTGGCCGTAAACCTTAGTCGCCCGGCCATTGCCTTGAAAGTAAGCGGCCCGCCGTTGGTCGACGTCCGCTATGATTCTTCGGGTCATGTCTCAGACCTGTGGCCCATGAATCCATTCACATTGCCCTGCCCTTTTTCCTGTGCCAGCTGTTCAGATGAGTAGCGAGCGTCGGCGCGAAAGCCGTGAACCAAGCCAGGTGCAGCGACTGTTCCGCCAGTTGGTGCGCGAATGGTTGTGGATAAGTCTAGTGCTGTTACCGCTGACTGCGCTGTTGTCGTACCGTGCGCAGGTCAATCTGCATGACGTGTCCCCAGGGCTCGGCGCATTGCTTTCCGTGGGTTTGGTGACGTGCGTTCTCGGGCTACTGTTATGGCGCCCGCGTCTGGCACTTTGGGTGACGCTGATCGGTATGGCTTGTGTGTTGCTGACCAGCGCGGGATTGGCGGAGATGCGGCGCTGGTGGTCGCCGACGCCAGCCGTGCTGGGCATGCTGTTCGGCTACTTGATCTGGAACTGGCGGCGCCTCAGCGTCGTGCTGACCTATTTCGGCTGGGAGTTGGCACGGCTGGACAATGAACCGAAAGTTTTCCCGGAACGCCGTCGCGCGCAGTTCACTGGTGCTGATCGTCTGCAGGGACAGATCATGGCGCTTGAACAAGCGATGAGCCGCACCCGCGATACTCGGCGTTTTATCGCTGATGGCCTGGAATATCTACCGGTAGCCACGCTGATCAGCGACCCCAAAGGGCAGATTCTGCTGGGCAATCGCAAAGCGCGGAATCTATTCGATAGTGCTCTGGTGGGCGACGATGTGCTCGATCAAATGGCGCAACTCGGCTACCCCGAATTGTCCACAGCTCCCCGCCCGCCCTTATCCGCCCTGCCCCTGCTGGAGTTCCGCGATCACAAGGAACGCAGCCTGCGCCTGGAGCGCGCCGCGTTGTTGCCGGTGGACGGTGACACGCCCATCGGCTGGTTATTGAGCCTGACCGACCTCAGTGCCGAACGCGCGGCCGAAGAGCAACGCAGCGTTTTGCTGCGCTTTCTTTCTCATGACTTGCGTGCCCCCCATTCGGCAATCCTCGCCTTGCTCGATGTCCATCGCCATCAGGCTGGCGCGGATGCGCCGCTGTTCGAACAGATAGAACGCCAGGTGCGCCGCGCACTGTCGCTGACCGATGGTTTCGTATTGCTGGCGCGGGCGGAGTCCGAGACTTACCAGTTTCAGCCAAGCCTGTTTGCGATGCTGGTGCTCGATGTGCTGGATCAGGCCTTGCCGATCGCCCAACAGAAAAGCATCGAACTGCTGCACGACATGGACGAACCCTCTCAAGAGCGCCTCGTGCTGGCTGATCAAGGATTGCTGACCCGGGCGCTGTTCAATCTGCTGGAAAACGCGATCAAGTACAGCGGACCTCACTCCACGATTCATTTGCAGGTCCGTTGCCATGGCGAGGTGTTGCGGGTTGAACTAAGTGATCAGGGCAAAGGCATTGCCGCCGAAGAGCTGCCCGATCTGTTTATCCAATATCGGCGGTTTTCCTCTGCTCAGGGCATCGATGGCGTCGGGTTGGGCCTGTCGATGGTCAAAGCAGTGGTCGATCACCATGGCGGCCGGATCGAGTGCCGCAGCGTAGTCGATCAAGGCACAACGTTTGTACTTGAGCTACCGTTGATTGCCGAGTAATCAGGCATAAAAAAACTTATGCACCTTTTACGGTGTTTTATGAGTTTGAGAAATATATAAGTAAATCAATCACTTAATGTAAATATTCAAGCCTTTTCAACAAAACCGTACACAGGTTATCCACAAAATATCAGACAGCCACCTGATCACTTGCAGCCGGCGCTTGTGGTGCGGGTGGCAGAGAACCCATTTCGCGTTGGGTCTTCTCGTTCCAGGCCTGCACCCGGTCGTTCAGCTCGGCGATAGCGCGAGGCCCAGTGCCTTCGGCGTACATCGGTTCGCCGATGACCACGGTGATCACCCCGGACTTCTTGCCCCAACCGATTTTCGGCCAGAACTTGCCGGCATTGTGTGCAATCGGCAATACCGGAAGCGCCGCATTCACCGCCAAAGCGCTACCACTGCGGGAGAACTTGCCGACAGTGCCGAACGGAACGCGTGTACCTTCCGGGAAAATCAGTACCCAAACGTTGTCCTTGAGCAGCTCATCACCCTTTGCCGCCACCTGTTTGAGCGCAGCTTTCGGATTGTCGCGATCAATCGCGATCGGCCGCAGCATGGCCATGGCCCAGCCGAAAAACGGCACATAGAGCAATTCGCGCTTGAGCACCTGGCTCAACGGCGAGAAATAAGCGGAGAGAAAAAACGTCTCCCAAGTGCTCTGGTGGTTCGATTGAATCACGCAGGGCCGGTCAGGCACGTTTTCCGCGCCTTTGATTTCGTAACGGATACCGAGGAACACCTTGGTCAACCACAAGGCGCAACGGCACCAGTACACGTTGATAAAACGATATCGCGCCTTGAACGGCAGAAAGGGCGCGATGAAAAAGCTCAGGCTGCACCACAACAAGGACGTGGTGCCCAGCAGCAGGTAAAAGAGAAAAATTCTGATGGCCCGCAGTATCGACATGGCGACGTTTACCGTTACGGGGCAATGCCCGACTGTTCAAGCGCACTCCCGATCAATCCCTGGTCAGGAATTTCAGAAGTACTCTAGTTGTGGATAAGTTCTGCGGCAATCGCCGCCAGATCGTCAAAAATCAGAGTGCCAACCGGCAGGGTTTTGCCCTGAGTCTTTTCGCCTTTCCCGGTCTTTACCAAAACTGGCTGTGAATCGACGGCTTTGGCGGCCTCCAGGTCACCAAGGCTGTCGCCGACGAACCAGACATTTGTCAGCGCCACGTTGTAATGCCCGGCGATGGTTTTCAACATGCCCGGTTTCGGTTTGCGGCAATCGCAACCCTCGTCCGGCCCATGCGGGCAATATACGATCAGCCCGACTTCACCGCCCTGCTCCGCCACCAGTTCGCGCAGGCGCGCGTGCATGGCGTCGAGGGTGGCGAGGTCGTAATAGCCGCGAGCAATGCCCGACTGGTTGGTGGCGACGGCCACCGTCCAGCCGGCCTTGCTCAACTGCGCAATCGCTTCGATCGAGCCGGGCAACGGAATCCACTCCGCCACCGACTTGATGTAAGCGTCGGAGTCGTAATTGATCACTCCGTCCCGATCGAGAATCAGCAGTTTCAACAGCAATCCCTCAACCCAGCAGCGAAATGTCGGCAACACCGAGGAACAGACCACGCAGACGCGCCAGCAGCGCGTAACGGTTGGCCCGAACTTTGGCGTCTTCGGCATTGACCATCACTGCGTCGAAGAACGCATCGACCGGCTCACGCAGTGCCGCCAGGCGCGCCAGCGATTCGTTGTACTGACGCGCTGCGGCCATAGGCTGCACCGCCTGATCCGCTTGCTGGATCGCCGAGTACAGCGAGAACTCGTTGGCGTTGTCGAAGTATTTGGCTTCAACCACGGTCGGCACCGAGCCTTCGACCTTGCTCAACAGGTTCGATACACGCTTGTTCACCGCCGCCAGCGCTGCCGCTTCCGGCAGCTTGCGGAAGGCTTGCACCGCTTGCACACGCTGGTCGAAGTCCAGCGCCGAACCTGGTTTCAGGGCACGAACCGACAGGTAAGTGGCGACATCGACGCCTTCGTCTTCGTAACGCGCACGCAGACGGTCGAAGATGAATTCCAGCACGGCTTCATTGAGACCGGCAGCCTTGACCTTGGCACCGAACGCATTCACGGCGAAAGCCACGGCGTCGTTCAGGTCCAGATCGAGTTTCTTCTCGATCAGGATGCGCAGCACGCCGAGAGCCGCACGGCGCAGGGCGTACGGGTCTTTGCTGCCGGTTGGCAGCATGCCGATACCGAAGATACCGACCAAGGTGTCGAGCTTGTCAGCGATTGCAACGGCTGCACCGGTCAGGGTGGCAGGCAGTTCAGCACCGGCACCGCGTGGCATGTACTGCTCGTTCAGCGCCAGCGCGACGTCTTCCGGCTCGCCGTCATTGAGGGCGTAGTAGTAACCGGCAACACCTTGCATCTCCGGGAACTCGCCAACCATTTCGGTGGCCAGGTCGCACTTCGACAGCAAGCCTGCACGGGCCGCCCACGAGGCGTTGCCGCCGATGCGTGCGGCGATGTACGCAGCCAGTCGGGATACGCGCTCGGCCTTGTCATAGACGCTGCCGAGTTTTTCCTGGAACACCACATTCTGCAGGCGATCGTTGAAGGCTTCGAGCTTCTGCTTCTTGTCTTGCTTGAAGAAGAACTCGGCGTCGGTCAGACGTGGGCGAACCACTTTCTCGTTACCGGCGATGATCTGCTGCGGGTCTTTGCTTTCGATGTTGGCCACAGTGATGAAACGTGGCAGCAACTTGCCGTCGGCATCCAGCAGGCAGAAGTACTTCTGGTTGTCCTGCATGGTGGTGACCAGTGCTTCTTGTGGCACGTCGAGGAAACGTTCCTCGAACGAGCACACCAGCGGCACCGGCCATTCGACCAGTGCGGTCACTTCGTCGACCAGCGCCGGCGGAACAATCGCCGTGCCTTCCTGACGGGTAGCCAATTCTTCGGTGCGCTTGCTGATGATCTCGCGACGCTCGTTGGCGTCGGCCAGCACATAAGCGGCACGCAGGTCGGACAGGTAGCTCGACGGCGAACCGATGCGCACACTTTCCGGGTGATGGAAACGGTGACCACGGGAATCACGGCCAGCCTTTTGCGCGAGGATAGTGCAGTCGATGACCTGGTCACCGAGCAGCATCACCAGCCATTGAGTAGGACGTACGAACTCTTCTTTGCGCGCACCCCAACGCATGCGTTTCGGGATCGGCAGGTCGTTCAGCGAATCTTCGACGATGGTCGGCAGCAGGCTCGCAGTCGGCTTGCCGGCGATGCTTTGGCTGTAGCGCAGTTTCGGACCGCTCTGGTCGATTTCGCTCAGCTCGACGCCGCACTTCTTGGCGAAGCCGAGTGCCGCTTGGGTCGGATTGCCTTCAGCGTCGAATGCCGCCTGACGTGGCGGGCCGTCGAGGTTGATGCTGCGATCCGGCTGCTGGGTGGCCAGTGCAGTGATCAGCACGGCCAGACGACGCGGTGCGGCGTAGACGGTTTTGCTCTCGTAGCTCAGGCCAGCCGCTTGCAGGCCCTTGTCGATACCGGCGAGGAACGCTTCAGCCAGGGTGTTCAGGGCTTTCGGTGGCAGTTCTTCGGTGCCCAGTTCAACCAGAAAATCTTGCGCACTCATTGTGCAGCCTCCAGCTTGGCCAGTACTTCGTCACGCAGGTCCGGGGTCGCCATCGGGAAGCCCAGCTTGGCGCGTGCCAGCAGGTAGGCTTGCGCAACGGAACGCGCCAGGGTGCGCACGCGCAGAATGTATTGCTGACGTGCGGTTACCGAGATCGCCCGGCGCGCATCCAGCAGGTTGAAGGTGTGCGAGGCCTTCAGGACCATTTCATAGCTCGGCAACGGCAGCGGCTGGTCGAGTTCGATCAGGCGCTTGGCTTCGCTTTCATAGAAGTCGAACAGTTCGAACAGCTTGTCGACGTTGGCGTGTTCGAAGTTGTAAGTGGACTGCTCCACTTCGTTCTGGTGGAACACGTCGCCGTAGGTGACTTTGCCCATCGGGCCGTCAGCCCAGACCAGGTCATAGACCGAGTCCACGCCTTGCAGGTACATGGCCAGACGCTCGAGACCGTAGGTGATCTCGCCGGTCACCGGGTAGCACTCGATGCCGCCCGCTTGCTGGAAGTAAGTGA
>NZ_JBIUWQ010000101.1:0-9146 GCF_044743525.1 Pseudomonas sp. NPDC087598
GCAGTTTCCAGCAGAGCCTGATCCTGATCGACGAATGCCAGAACCTCACGCCGCACCAGATGAAAACCATCATCACCCGTGCCGGCGCCGGTTCCAAAGTGGTGTGCCTGGGCAACCTGGCGCAGATCGACACCCCTTACCTGTCCGCGACCAGCTCCGGGCTGACCTACCTGACTGAACGCTTCAAGGATTTCCCCAACGGTGTGCACATCACCCTGCAAGGGGTGCCTCGCTCGATCCTGGCCGAATACGCCGAATCGCATTTGTAACCCTTCAGCAAAAAACGGGCGGCCCAAAAGCCGCCCGGTTTTTTTATGGAGAAATGCATCTCTTCTGTGGGAGCGAGCCTGCTCGCGAATGCGGTGTATCAGTCGACATTTATACTGAATCTGAATCCGCTTTCGCGAGCAGGCTCGCTCCCACAGGGTGCAACGGTGAATTCATAATCAGTGGTGCGGAAATTTGACCCGCAGGTTTACAATCGACGCTCCTGATCAGGAGTAATCCCGTGCTGACTCATCTCGATTCCCAAGGTCGCGCCAACATGGTCGACGTCACCGAAAAAGCCGTGACGTTCCGTGAAGCGACGGCCCAAGCGCTGGTGCGCATGCTCCCCGAAACCCTGCAGATGATCGTCAGTGGCGGCCATCCCAAAGGTGACGTGTTTGCCGTGGCGCGCATTGCAGGTATTCAGGCTGCGAAGAAAACCAGCGATCTGATTCCCCTCTGCCATCCGCTGATGCTCACCGGCGTCAAAGTCGAACTCAGCGCTGACGGCGATGACACCGTGCGCATCGTCGCCCGTTGCAAGCTCTCCGGGCAGACCGGCGTCGAAATGGAAGCGCTGACCGCCGCCAGCGTCGCCGCCCTGACCATCTATGACATGTGCAAAGCCGTGGATCGTGGCATGACCATCGAAAGCGTACGCCTGCTGGAGAAGGTCGGTGGCAAGAGCGGGCACTTTCAGGCAGAGCAGCCATGAACCTGACAGTGAAATTTTTTGCCCGTTACCGTGAAGCGCTGGGCGTGGACTCGGTAAAGGTCGAAGGCGATTTCGCCACCGTCGACGACGTGCGTGCGCTGTTGGCGCAACGTGCTGGCGCCGAGGTATTGAGCGAGCAGAACCTGATGTGCGCGCGCAACGAAGACCTCTGCCAGCTCGACGAGCCGGTGGTCGATGGCGACGAAGTGGCGTTTTTCCCGACCGTGACCGGAGGCTGAGCCATGGCGATTCGTGTGCAGGCCACGCCATTCGATCCGGGCGCTGAAGTCAACGCGATGCACGCGGCCAATGTCGGCGTCGGCGCGGTGGTGAGTTTTGTCGGCTACGTGCGCGACTTCAACGACGGTCTCGATGTCGCGGGGATGTTCCTGGAGCATTACCCGGGCATGACCGAGAAAGCGCTGGGCAAGATTGCCGTCGAGGCCGAACAGCGCTGGCCATTGTTAAAGCTGGAAGTGCTGCACCGCATCGGCGCGCTGGAGCCGGGCGAGCCTATCGTCTTCGTCGGCGCCGCCAGCGCCCATCGCCAGGCTGCATTCGACGCCTGCGCCTTCGTCATGGATTACCTGAAAACCCGCGCGCCGTTCTGGAAGAAAGAAAACACCAGCGACGGCCCGCGTTGGGTGGAAGGGCGTGACAGTGATCATGCCGCTACGGATCGCTGGAACAAGTAAGTCCAGTACCGCCCTTTAGTCCGACATCGCTGGCAAGCCAGCTCCCACAGTGTTTTGCGTCGAGCACAAATTCGGTGTGCAGCACAGAGCCCTGTGGGAGCTGGCTTGCCAGCGATGGGCCTTCTGCAACAACAAAAAATTCCACTGACACTCCCTTTTCCTCGATTGACGATTTGTACATACGAGTCCAGTATGGATTTATAAGTACAAAAATGCTCCGTCCCGCCGCTCTTAGCTAATAGCTCGCAGCTGCTCTTCTTCATCTTGCCAAACCAACAACAACCCGCGAGAGAACGAACATGAAGAAACTTCCCCTCATCACCGGTCTGGCCCTCAGCCTGTTGGCATCCGCCAGCGTGTTCGCCGCCGAGCAAACCCTGCGCATCGGCATCGAAGCCGCTTATCCACCTTTCGCCTCGAAAACCGACAAAGGCGAAATCGTCGGTTTCGACTACGACATCGGCAATGCCTTGTGTGCGCAGATGAAGGTCAAGTGTGTGTGGGTCGAAGGTGAGTTCGACGGTCTGATCCCTTCGCTGAAAGTGAAAAAAATCGACATGGCGCTGTCGTCGATGACCATCAACGAAGACCGCAAGAAGTCGGTGGATTTCACCCACAAGTACTACTTCACCTCGTCGCGACTGGTGATGAAAGAAGGCGCCACGGTCGATGACCAGTACGCCAGTCTCAAGGGCAAGAACGTCGGTGTGCAGCGCGCCACCACCACTGACCGTTATGCCACTGAGGTGTTTGAACCCAAAGGCATCAACGTCAAGCGCTACAGCAACAACGAAGAAATCTACATGGATCTGGCGGCGGGGCGGCTTGATGCAATCTTTGCCGACACCATTCCACTGAATGACTTCCTGTCGATGCCGCGTGGCCAGGGGTATGCGTTTGTCGGGCCTGAGTTGAAGGATCCGAAGTACGTTGGCGAGGGCGCGGGGATTGCGGTGCGCAAGGGTAATACCGAGTTGGTCAGCCAGTTGAATGGCGCCATTGATGGCATTCGCGCGAGTGGCGAATATCAGAAGATTTCCGAGAAGTATTTCAAGTCCGATATCTACGGCGACTGATAGTCCGCCATCGCTGGCAAGCCAGCTCCCACATTGTTCTATGTCGTACACAGAGTTTGTGTACGCCGCAGTTCCTTGTGGGAGCTGGCTTGCCAGCGATGGGGCCAGATCAATCACTGCAAATCTTCAGCCCTTCAATTCCTTCAAATGCTTGTACACCGTCGCCCGTCCCATGTTCAGCACATTGGCCACATAGTTCGAGGCGCTCTTGCCCTTGAACGCGCCTTCAGCGTGCAGCGCCAGCACCAGTTCGCGTTTGTGATCGCGGGTCAGCAGGTTCAGGCTCAGTTGCCGCTCGCGCAGCCAGGCGTGCAGGAACGTGTTGATGCGCTCCTGCCAGTCATCGCGAAACAGTGAATCCGGCTGTGGAATCAGTTTGCTCGGCGAGAGAAACAGATCCAGTGCAGCCTTGGCATTTTCGAACAGCGAAATATTCAGATTGATGCACAACACCGCCAGCGGCAGACCTTCGCGGTCGCGCAGCACGGTGCTCAGGCTGCGGATTTTCTGACCGTCCCAGTTGAGTTTTTCGTATGGGCCGATGTTTCTGTCGCTGACGTCCTCGCTGAGCATGTCTTCCAGCGACGACTCGTCGCCGATCTCGCGTTTGGACAGGTTGTTGGCGATGTAGTCGACCCTCTGCGTGCGCAAGTCATGCAGCACCACTTCAGCGTGGGGGAAAAACAGTGTGGCGATGGCATCGGCGATGGCGCGGAAATTATCCAGCGCCGGGTCGAATTCGGGGGCGGTCATGACAGTGGAGCTCCAGGCAGCGTCAGCGCCCCCGTGAACAGGGGGCGCTGCGAGTGTGCCGCAATCCGTTGGGCGCGTCATCAGGATGGACGATCAGGCGAGGCGGTTGGGGGAGAGCATGTGGCTGCTCAGACCGAACTGACGCAGTTGTTCGGGCAACGCCTGGCCGCGCACCAGCGCCGCACTGGCCTGGCCCATCGCCGGTGAAGTCTGAATGCCATAACCGCCCTGCGCCGCGACCCAGAACAGCCCCGGCACTTGCGGATCGAACCCGCTGAGCAAGTCACCGTCGGCGACGAAACTGCGCAGGCCCGCCCAAGTGCGGGTCGGGCGGCGGATGGTCAGCGTGGTGGCTTCCTCGATCTGGTAGATGCCCATGGCGATGTCCAGCTCTTCCGGCTGCACGTCGTGGGGTTCGACCGGGTCGGCGTTGGCCGGTGAGCCGAGGAACATGCCGGCGTCAGGCTTCATGTAGAACGACTCGTCGAGGCTGACCAGCATCGGCCAGTGATGGGTGTCGACGCCTTCTGGCCCGGCGAAGATGAACGCGGCACGGCGTTTCGGTTGCAGACCCAGCGATCTGGCGCCGGCCAGTGCGCCGATCTTGTCGGCCCAGGCGCCAGCGGCGTTGATGATCACCGGCGCGCTGAAGGTCTGGCCATTGGTCTGCACCTGCCACACGCCGTCGGCGTCGCGGCTCAAGCCGAGCACTTCACAATCGGTATGGACTTCGCCGTTATTGCGACGGATGCCACGCAGGTAGCCCTGATGCAGGGCATCGGTGTCGATGTCGCTGGCACTCGGGTCGTAGATCGCGCCGTGGACTTTCTCCCGGCGCAGGATCGGCATTCGGGCACAGGCTTCATCGGCGCTTAGCAGCTGCATCTCCGGCACTGTGGCTTTGGCGCTGAGGTATTGATTGTTCAGTTCGGCGGCGTCCCCGGTGAAATCCACGGTCATTTCGCCGCGCGGGGTCAGCAGCGGGTGTTCGCAGAAGCCGGCCGGTGGATTGTCGAAAAACTCGCGGCTGGCCAAGGTCAGTGCACGCACTTGCGGCGTGCCGTACGCGGCAGTGAACAGCGCGGCGGAGCGCCCGGTGGAGTGATAGGCCGGGTGCGACTCACGTTCGAGCACGATCACTTTGGCGTGCGGCGACAGCCAGAAGCCGGTGGAAGCGCCGGCAATCCCGCCGCCGATGATGATGAAATCTGCCTGGCTCATGAAGTTCTCCCAGTGAGTACGCAATATCAAGGCGTTCGCTATCCCCTCTGTGGGAGCGAGCCTGCTCGCGAAAGCGGTGTATCAGTCGACATCTTCAGTGACGGTCAGACCGCATTCGAGAGCAGGCTCGCTCCCACAGGGATCGTGGTATCAGTTACTTAAGTGATAAACCGCATTGGCCAGGGCGATGTCTTCCAGGCCCAGGCCGATTGAGCGGAAAAACACATGACGGTCGTAACCGGGACGCTGGACTTTTTCGCTGAGCAGATCCGCCAGGTCGCCGATGATCGACTCCTTGCTCCAGCCGTGCTGCTCGGCGGCAATCAGCATCTCACCCGCCGACCCCGGCGTGGTCGGACGGTGGTCGCAGAACACCTGCATGTCGTTGAGGCTGTTCGGGGGGATTTCATGGGCACGCGGGGCGTTGGTGCTGATCGAGGTGATCAGCGCCGGTTTGCTCAGCGCGCCGGGGTCGATCACCGGGCCTGCGGATGAGGTGCAAAGCATGATCACGTCGGCATCAGTGACAGCGGCTTCACGGCTGGGCGAAATTGTCAGGTCGGGCGCAATGGCTTTCAGTAGTGCCTGAGTGTCGCGATCCTCCAGCAGGCTCGGCGAATAGACGCTGATGCTCTGCCAGTCGCGCAGGTTTTTCACGTAATGCAGATGCGCTTGGGCAATTTTGCCGCTGCCGATGATCGCCAGGCGCCGGGAAGCCAGCGGGGCGAGGGCATCGACGGCTACTGCGGTGGTCGCCGCTGTTCGGGCGGTGGTCAGCTCACCCGCATCACACAGCAACAACGGCTGCCCGGTCTGCATCGACATCAGCAGCGTCCACGCCGTCACCAACGCGCCTTGCTCACGAACGATGTACGGCGAAGTCTTCACTCCATACACACTGTCTTCAGCCAACACCCCCAGATAATTGATGAAGTCGCCGGCGCCCTGCGGGAATTCCACCAATTGCTGCGCCGGCTGCACAGCATGCCCGGCAGCAAGATCACGAAACAGCTTGCGCAGGATTTTCGGCACGTCGATGCGCGCCAACAGTTCGCGGGCCTGGATTTGGTCGATCACGTAGGGCGTACTGGACATGGCAGACTCCGGAGGCAAGATCTAAACTAATTTGTCCATTATGGACTTTTAGTTTTCTCTCGCAAGCACCTGTTGAGATGCCGGGCCAAAAAAAAGCGCAGTCCGTTGCCGGCTGCGCTTTCTCTTTATAGCGTCGCTTATTGCGGACGCTTGCGCTCAACCGCACGCAACAGATGCGTCGGCGGCGTTTCACAACTGATCTTGCGACCGAGCTTCTCTTCGATGGACGGCAACTGATAGGAGTCGTCTTCACCGGCAAAGCTGATCGACACGCCATCGGCGCCGGCGCGACCGGTACGGCCGATGCGGTGCACGTAGTCGTCCGGGACTTCCGGCAGGGTGAAGTTGATCACGTGGCTGATGCCGTCGATGTGGATGCCGCGACCGGCAACATCGGTTGCGACCAGCACGCGGATCTTGCCTTCGCGGAAACCTTCCAGGGTCTTGATGCGTTTGTGTTGCGGCACGTCGCCGGACAGTTGCGCAGCATTCACACCGTCGCGCACCAGACGTTCCTCGATGCGGCGGACTTCGTCCTTGCGGTTGGCGAAAACCATTACCCGCTCCCAGCCGTTATCGTTGACCAGGTTGTAGAGCAGTTTGTACTTGTCGGCACCGGCCACGGCGTAGATGTGTTGCTCGACGTTTTCGCTGGCCACGTTGGTAACTTCGATTTCGACGATGGACGGATCGGTGGTCCATTGTTTGGCGAGGTTCATCACGTCTTCGGTGAAGGTCGCGGAGAACAGCAGCGTCTGACGTTCGCTTTTCGGTGGCGTCTGACGAATGATCTGTCGCACTTGCGGGATGAAGCCCATGTCGAGCATACGGTCGGCTTCGTCCAGCACCATCACTTCGACCATGTCCAGGTGCACGTCGCCGCGCTGGTTGAAGTCGAGCAGACGGCCCGGGGTCGCGACGAGGATGTCGCAGTGGCGCGCTTCGAGGTGCTTGAGCTGTTTGTCGAAGTCCATGCCACCGACGAACGTCATCACGTTGAGGCCGGTGTACTTGGTCAGGTCGGCGGCGTCCTTGGCGATCTGCACCACCAGCTCACGGGTCGGCGCGATGATCAGCGCGCGGGGTTCACCCATGTAGCGCTCTTTCGGCGGCGGCGTTTGCAGCAGTTGGGTGATGATCGAGATCAGGAACGCGGCGGTCTTGCCGGTGCCGGTCTGCGCGCGGCCGATGGCGTCTTTGCCGGCGAGGGTGAAACCCAGCACCTGCGCCTGGATCGGCGTGCAATACGGGAAACCCAGATCCTGAATGGCGTGCATCAGTTCTGGAGACAGCTTGAAATCGTGGAAGCGGGTTTTGCCTTCCTGTGGCTCGACAACGAAATCTTCGAGTTTCCACGGAATAACCGGTGCCTTGGGCTTCGGTTCGCGACGCGGTCTGGCCGGTCTTGGCGCTTCGCTGCTGGCGCTTTCGGCAACAGGAGCTGCCGTTGGAGTGGCGACGGCGGCCGGTTTTTCCTCTTGTTTCGGTGCCGCTACGGTAGCGGGGCGGTCGGCCTGGCGGGCATCGTTGCGATGGCCGGGGGCGTGCGACGGCGCACTGGGAACTGGCGCGAGCTGCTCAGCCTCGCTTTTACCGAACATCTTCTTGAGTGCTTTGAGCACGGTCATCTCATCAATTGATTAAGGAATGTACGCCGGCCAGTGTAATGCAAGAATCGGGCGCGGCGTAGTGGGAGGGATCAAAGGGTGTTGCAGCGACTGAAAACAGCCGGGGCGATTAGCGCATGCGTTCGCTCAACCAGACACCGATGTCGCGGATTTCTTCGGGTAACACTTCGTGCTCCATTGGGTATTCCTGCCATGTCACGGTGACACCATGGGCCTTCAGATACTCATAGGCGGTACGCCCCATCGAGTTCTGCACCACGTTGTCAAACTGACCGTGCAGCGACAGCACCGGAATGCGCTGCTGGCTGGCGGACAATTCCAGTTCATCACTGAAAGTCGGCGCATACGTCGACAGCGCCAGTACGCCACCCAACGGTCCCTGCCATTTCAAAAATGCGGTGTGGAAAACCACGGCGCCACCCTGGGAGAAACCGGCGAGGAAAATCCGCGAGGCGTCTATTCCGCTGGCGCGCTGTTCTTCGATCAATTCAATGATGCGATCTGCGGACGCTTCCAGCTCATCGCGGTCGATCGCCCGGGCCGGGCTCATGGCCTTGATGTCGTACCAGCTCGGCATGGCATATCCGCCATTAATGGTGACCGGACGGGTCGGCGCCTGGGGCAGAACGAAGCGCGTGCTCAGCAAGCTTTCCTGCAACGCCTCGGCGACCGGCAGAAAGTCGTAGCGGTCGGCCCCCAGGCCGTGCAGCCAGATCACGCAGGCGTCTGCGGGCTTAACAGGCTGAAGAATCAAGGGCTCGGTCATGGCTGCTCCAAATATGTGCGGGCGCTCTCATTAAGTGCGTGATTGGAGTGCGCGCCCGGTTGATCCGTTAAGAAGATGTCGCAAGGGTACAAGTTTTGCTATTGACCTGTCGCTCAATCGCTTCAGCGGCCGGTGTGGTACGGGCTTTGCTATGGAGGACTGTGTACGAAGCGTCCCAAGCCTGGCGGTAACACTATCAGTGTACGACTCGCGAAGGGATAGCAACGAATCCGGTGATGGATGTTCGCCAATGGCCGCTACGGGCTCAGCGAACGTGACAGGGCTACAGCCCGTTCGGCCGATTGGTGAGAAGTGAGTTGTCCATGATGTGGATTTTCTCCTGAAAGACTCATAGCGAAGGTCTTACGTCGGTTGACCCCAAAAAAAGCCAACACGGGTCAACAACGCCTCAAAAGGGTGCGACAGGACTCAAGCTCCGACACAACAAGAGCAAAACTGGAGGTTTGAATGAAGATGTTGAAATCCACTCTGGCAGTCGTGACTGCAGCAGCAGTACTCGGCGTCAGCGGGTTCGCTCAGGCGGGTGCAACCCTGGATGCCGTACAGAAGAAAGGTTTCGTGCAGTGTGGCGTGAGCGACGGTCTGCCAGGCTTCTCGGTTCCGGACGCTACCGGCAAGATCCTCGGCATCGACGCTGACGTCTGCCGCGCCGTAGCCGCTGCCGTATTCGGCGACGCGACCAAGGTCAAGTTCAGTCAGTTGAACGCCAAGGAGCGCTTCACCGCGCTGCAATCCGGCGAGATCGACATTCTGTCGCGCAACACCACCATGACCAGCTCCCGTGACGCGGGCATGGGCCTGAAATTCCCGGGCTTCATTACCTACTATGACGGCATCGGCTTCCTGGTAAACAACAAGCTGGGCGTGAAGAGTGCCACAGAGCTGGACGGTGCTACCATCTGCAGCCAG
>NZ_JBIUWQ010000102.1:0-8898 GCF_044743525.1 Pseudomonas sp. NPDC087598
CCGCGCCCTGTCGCTGGCCTACAGCCCCGGCGTAGCTGAACCGGGACGTGAGATCGCTCGCGATCCTGACCTGGCCTAGAAATCCACCGGGATGGGCAACCTGGTTGCAGTCATTTCCGATGGCACCGCGATTCTGGGTCTGGGTAACCTCGGCCCACTGGCCTCCAAGCCAGTGATGGAAGGTAAAGGCGTGCTGTTCAAGCGCTTCGCCGGCATCGACGTTTTCGACATCGAAGTCGACTCCGAAAGCCCGCAAGCCTTCATCGACACCGTAAAGCGTATCTCCATCACCTTCGGTGGCATCAACCTGGAAGACATCAAGGCACCTGAGTGCTTTGAGATCGAGCGCGCTCTGATCGAGCAGTGCGACATTCCGGTATTCCACGATGACCAGCACGGTACCGCGATCGTGACCGCTGCGGGCATGATCAACGCCCTGGAAATCGCTGGCAAAACCCTGCCGGACGCGAAGATCGTCTGCCTGGGCGCCGGCGCTGCCGCCATCTCCTGCATGAAGTTGCTGGTAAGCATGGGCGCGCGCATCGAAAACATCTTCATGGTTGACCGTACCGGCGTGATCCACTCCGGCCGTGACGACCTGAACCAGTACAAAGCAGTATTCGCTCACGCCACCGACAAGCGCAGCTTGGCTGACGCTCTGCAAGGCGCTGACGTGTTCGTCGGTCTGTCCGGCCCGAACCTGCTGAGCGCGGAAGGCCTGCTGTCGATGGCGGCCAACCCGATCGTGTTCGCCTGCTCGAACCCGGATCCGGAAATCTCCCCGGAACTGGCGCACGCCACCCGTAGCGACGTGATCATGGCCACCGGCCGTTCGGACTACCCGAACCAGGTCAACAACGTTCTGGGCTTCCCGTTCATCTTCCGTGGTGCCCTGGACGTTCGCGCCAAGCGCATCAACGAAGAAATGAAAGTGGCTGCCGCCAACGCCCTGCGTGAACTGGCCAAGCTGCCTGTTCCACAGGACGTGTGCGACGCCTACGGTGGTGCGCCACTGGAATTCGGCCGTGAGTACATCATTCCGAAGCCAATGGACAAGCGCCTGATCACCCTGATCTCCGACGCTGTGGCCAAGGCTGCAATCGAGACCGGTGTGGCCACCCTGCCGTATCCGAAGAACTACCCGCTGAAAAGCGTGGATGACGTGTTCAACGGCTAAGCCGTTGTAGCGCTTCAAACAAAAGCCCTGGCTCGTGAGAGTCGGGGCTTTTTTGTGCCTGTTTTGCGGTGCCCGTCAGGGCCTCTTCGCGAGCAGGCTCGCTCCCACCTTGAAACACATTCCTCCTGTGGGAGCGAGCCTGCTCGCGAAGACGTCAGCTCGGCCAATATCTCAAATGGCAGGCAATAAAAAGCCCCGCACTTCTCACGAAGGCGGGGCTTTTTTTGTTAGCGCTGGATCAGAACAAGTCGATCGGCGCCTGTTCATCCGCTGGCAGCGGACTGCCCGGAGCCGTGCCATTGCCCAGTTCATTCACCGACGGTGGCGTGTCTTCAGACTTGAACAGCTCGAAGTAGGCACCCGGCGTACTCGGCGTCGCCGCGCGGCCGCTGACCGGGTCCACCCGCAGGCTGAGCAGCCCCTCTGGCTCAGGCTGGACGTGAGGCGGCTTGTCCTTGAGCGCGGCTGACATGTAATTCATCCAGATCGGCAGTGCCACAGTGCCGCCGAACTCGCGGCGACCAAGGCTTTCCGGTTGGTCGAAACCGGTCCATACCGTGGTCACGTAATCGGCGTTGTAACCGGAGAACCAGGCATCTTTCGATTCGTTGGTGGTACCGGTTTTACCGGCGATGTCGCTGCGACCCATGGCCAGCGCGCGACGACCGGTGCCGAGCTTGATAACGTCCTGCAACATGCTGTTGAGGATGTACGTGGTGCGCCCGTCGACGATCCGCTCGGCCACGGCCGGTGCCTGGGGCGCTGCTGCAGCGCCCGGAGCTTCACCCGGAACCGGTGCGGCATTGACGGTGAAAGACTGCGCCGCCGGCGCCGCAATGCCATCAGTGGCCGAGCCACCCTGTGGCACGGTTGGCGGGTTGGCGACGAACAGCGTGTCGCCATTGCGGCTTTCGATCTTGTCGATGATGTACGGGGTGATCTTGTAGCCGCCGTTGGCAAACGTGCTCCAGCCGGTAGCGATTTCCATCGGCGTCAGGGTCGCGGTGCCCAGCGCCAGCGACAGGTTCGGCGGCAGATCCTGTTTGTTGAAACCGAAGCGGGTGATGTAGTCGATGGTCTTGCCGACGCCCATTGCTTGCAGCAAGCGGATCGACACCAGGTTGCGCGACTTGTACAGCGCTTCACGCAGACGGATCGGGCCGAGGAAGGTGTTGGTGTCGTTCTTCGGGCGCCAGACCTTGTCCAGATACTCGTCGACAAACACGATCGGTGCGTCGTTGACCAGCGTGGCGGCGGTGTAACCGTTATCCAGTGCGGCGCTGTAGACGAACGGCTTGAAGCTCGAACCCGGCTGACGCTTGGCCTGCATGGCGCGGTTGTAGTTGCTCTGCTCGAAAGCAAAACCGCCGACCAGCGAGCGGATCGCGCCGTTCTGCGGATCCAGCGAGACGAGCGCGCCTTGCGCCTGAGGAATCTGGCTGAACTTCAGCGAGTTGTCCTTCTGGCGCTGGACGCGAACCAGATCACCGACCTGCGCGACATCCGACGGCTGACGCGGGGTGGCGCCCATGCTGTTGGTGTTGAGGAACGGGCGGGCCCATTTCATGGTGTCCCAGGCGACATGCTCTTCGCCGGTGCGGGTCAGCACTTGCAGGCCGTTCTTCTCGACCTGCGTAACGATTGCCGGTTCCAGGCTGCTGATGGTGCGTTGTTTGGTCAGCTCGTTGGCCCAGGCCTCACGGGTCTTGCCCGGCAGGCGCGACTCCGGGCCACGGTAGCCATGACGCTGATCGTAGGTCATCAAGCCTTCGTGCAGCGCGGTGTTGGCCATTTCCTGCAGGTTGCTCGGCACCGTGGTGGTGACGCGGAAACCTTCGGTGTAAGCGTCGCTGCCATATCGGCCGACCATTTCGGCGCGGGCCATTTCGGCGATGTACGGTGCGTTCACTTCCGGGGTCGGCACGTGATAGCTGGCGTTCAGTGGCTCGTTGATGGCGGCGGTGTAGTCCGCCTCGCTGATCTTGCCGAGCTTGTACATGCGCCCGAGGATCCAGTCGCGACGTTCTTTACTGCGCGCCGGGTTGGCCAATGGGTTGAAGCGCGAAGGGGCTTTCGGCAGGCCGGCGATCATCGCCATCTGCGCCAGGCTGACGTCGCGGATCGACTTGCCGTAATACACCTGCGCCGCCGCCTCAATGCCATAGGCGCGGTTGCCCAGATAGATCTTGTTGACGTACAGCTCAAGGATTTCGTCCTTGGTCAGCTGCCGTTCGATCTGCAGGGCCAGAAGAATTTCGGTGGTTTTGCGCGAGAAGCTGCGTTCGCTGGTCAGGAAGAAGTTCTTCGCCACCTGCATGGTGATGGTGCTGCCGCCGGACTGAATATGCCCGCTCTTGACCAGTTGGGTTGCGGCACGCATCAGGCTGCTCGGATCAACGCCATAGTGGTTGGCGAAATTGTCGTCTTCAGCACTTAGTAACGCATTAATGAAATTGGGTGGAATGTCGGCGAAACGGATCGGAGTACGGCGCATTTCGCCAAACTCTGCGATCAACTTGTTATCGCTGCTGTAGACCCGCAGAGGAATCTGCAACTGAATGCTTCTCAGAGCCTCCACGGATGGCAAACCCGGACTAAGGTAAAGATACGCGCCGCTGAGACCTAAAAGCAGTCCGCAGAAAACGGCGACGATGGACCAACCGAAAAATTTCAGCAGACGAATCAAGGCGTTTGGACATCCAGGGCAAGAATGAATTTGGCGACGGGGCTCCGGCAACACACAGAGCCATCCGCGCAGGCAGTAAAAAGCGGAAAAAATCGCTGGGCATTATAAGCACTTTTCTGCTGGGGGCGTCATTTGCGCTTCTGTCAAGACGGGGTGAAGGAACGCAATGCGTATTACAGAGTCCGTAACTCACGGAAAGTCATAGGGAATTGCTAGTGCTGGGACTCTTCAATAAAAAAGCCAATACGTTACTGGGGATCGACATCAGCTCCACCTCGGTGAAGCTGCTGGAACTGAGCCGTCAGGGTGATCGCTACCGTGTCGAGGCGTACGCGGTGGAGCCATTGCCGGCGAACGCCGTGGTCGAAAAGAACATCGCCGAACTCGAAGGCGTCGGCCAGGCATTGACCCGGGTGCTGGTCAAGGCACGCACCGGGCTCAAGAGCGTCGCGGTGGCGGTGGCCGGTTCTGCCGTGATCACCAAAATCATCGAAATGGACGCCGGGCTGTCCGACGATGAACTGGAAAACCAGCTCAAGATCGAAGCCGACCAATACATTCCCTATCCGCTGGACGAGGTCGCCATCGACTTTGAGGTCCAGGGCGTTTCGCCGCGCAACCCTGAACGAGTCAATGTACTGCTCGCCGCCTGCCGCAAGGAAAACGTCGAAGTCCGTGAAGCGGCGCTGGCGCTCGCCGGACTGACGGCGCGCGTGGTCGACGTCGAGGCCTATGCGCTGGAGCGCTCGTTCGGCTTGCTCGCGACGCAACTGGCCGCTTCGCAAGAGCGCCTGACGGTTGCAGTGGTCGATATCGGCGCGACCATGACCACCCTCAGCGTCCTGCACAACGGCAAGATCATCTACACCCGCGAGCAGTTGTTCGGCGGCCGGCAACTGACCGAAGAAATCCAGCGTCGTTATGGCCTGACACTCGAGCAGGCGGGGTTGGCGAAAAAGCAGGGCGGGCTGCCTGACGACTATGTCAGCGATGTGCTGCAGCCGTTTCGCGAAGCATTGGTGCAGCAAGTGTCGCGTTCGTTGCAGTTTTTCTTCGCCTCCGGCCAATACAACGCGGTCGACCATATTCTGCTCGCCGGCGGCACGGCGTCGGTGCCGGGGCTGGATCGATTGATCGAGCAACGCCTGAATACTCCGACGCAAGTGGCCAATCCGTTTTCCGACATGGCCTTGAGCAGCAAGGTCAACGCCGGGGCCCTGGCCAGTGACGCGCCGGCCCTGATGATTGCCTGCGGGCTCGCGCTCAGGAGTTTCGACTGATGGCGCGGATCAACCTGTTGCCCTGGCGCGAGGAGCGCCGCGAAGAGCGGCGCAAACGCTTCATGTTGGCGTTGATCGGCGTGGTGGTCGGTTCGGTGGGGGTAGTGTTCATCGCCGATCAGGTCTTCAGCGCCGCCATCGACCGGCAGGTCGCGCGTAACGATTACATCGGCAAGCAGATTGCCGTAGTCGACGAACGGATCAAACAGATCAGCGACCTCAAGGCACACCGTCAGCAACTGGTCGAGCGCATGCGCATCATTCAGGACTTGCAGGGCAACCGGCAGGTCAGCGGACGTATCTTCGATCAACTGGCGCGAACGCTGCCGGACGGCGTTTATTTCACTGACGTGAAAATGGTCGGGAAGACCCTGTCGATCAGCGGCGCGGCCGAGTCGAACAATCGCGTCTCCGAGTTGATGCGCAATCTGGACGCCTCCGACTGGTTCGATGCGCCGAGCCTGACCGAAGTCAAAGCGACTTCCGCCGATCAGCTGGAGCAGGCCAATGTCTTTCAGCTGACCGTTCGTCAGACTCAGCCGAAGACGCTGGAGGACGAACAATGAAACCGTCCGACTGGCTGGAAAGCTTGCGCAGCATCGATTTCAACGACCTCGACACCAGCAACATCGGCTCCTGGCCTGGTGCGGTCAAAGCCATCGCCGGAGCGCTACTGATGGTGCTGGTGTTGGCGCTTGGCTATAACTTTTTCATCAGTGACATGGAAAATCAGCTCGAGCTCAAGCGCGAGGAAGAAGCGACGCTCAAGGAACAGTTCGCCAGCAAGGCGCATATTTCCGCCAACCTGGAGTTGTACACCCAGCAGATGAAGGAGATGGAGAACTCCTTCGGCGTGTTACTGCGACAGTTGCCTAGCGACACCGAGGTGCCGGGTCTGCTGGAAGACATCACGCGTACCGGGTTGGGCAGCGGCCTTGAGTTCGAAGAAATCAAACTGCTCCCGGAGGTCACCCAGCAGTTCTATATCGAACTGCCGATCCAGATCACCGTCACTGGCGCCTATCACGACCTCGCCACTTTCGTCAGTGGTGTGGCCGGGTTGCCGCGCATCGTGACTCTGCACGACTTCGAACTGGCACCGGCCAATAAAGAGGGCGGGCCGAAACTGCGCATGAGCATCCTCGCCAAGACGTACCGCTATAACGACAAGGGGCTGCAGAAATGAGCCCGATTCGTTATTTCGCACTGGCATTGGCGTTGCTGACTTTGAGCGGTTGTGGCGATGGTGATGACTTCAGCGATCTCGATGCCTACATGAATGAAGTGCGGTTACGCCCGGCGGGCAAGATCGAACCCACTCCGACATTCCGCTCTTACCCGACCTTCACTTACAGCGCGGCCAACCTGCGCAGTCCGTTTTCGCGCCAGGTGCGCGTCGATCTCGCCGGGCAGAAGCACGGCTCGCGCAACGTCAAGCCCGACCCCAATCGGGTCAAGCAATACCTCGAAGGTTTCAACATCGAGCAGTTCGAGATGGTCGGCACGATTGGCAACGCCACTGGCTCCTTTGCGCTGTTGCGTGGGGCTGGCGGCGTGCATCGCCTGAAGGTCGGGGATTACCTGGGGCGCAACGATGGTCGCATCGTCGCCATCAGTGCCACTCAGGTCGATGTGGTCGAAATCGTCCCCGACGGCGAAGGCGCCTGGCTGGAACGTCCGCGCACCATTCCTTTGAAAGAGCACTCATAGTGGAAGTCGAACAATGAACAGGATTTTCTCCACCCTCGGTCTTTCGCTATGGATAGCGCTGATGTCGCCGATGGTACTCGCGGCCAATCTGAAGACGCTGGACGTGGCGGCGTTGCCGGGTGACCGCGTCGAGCTGAAGCTGTCGTTCGATGGCCCGCCACCGCAGCCCAAGGGTTACACCACTGATTCGCCGGCGCGAATCGCGCTGGATCTGCCGGGGGTTGCCAGTCAGTTGACCAGCAAGAGCCTCGATCTGGGCAGTGGCAACGCGCATACGGCCACAGTGGTTGAGGCCAAGGATCGCACGCGGCTGATCGTCAATCTCACCCAGCCAGCGCCTTACAACACGCGAGTCGAAGGCAATAATCTGTTCGTCGTGGTGGGTCAGGGCGCGCCGGCAAGCGCTCCACGTCCTGCTGTTGTTGCTCCAGTGCGTGCGACTGCGGCAACGGTGCCTGCCAAGGCGTTCGTGCCGAAAACCAAAGCCATTCGCGGCGTGGACTTTCAACGCGGCACGGCAGGTGAGGGCAATGTGGTCATCGACCTGTCCGACCCGACCATCGCCCCGGACATTCAGGAACATGACGGCAAGATCATCCTCAGCTTCGCCCGCACCCAATTGCCCGACAAGCTGCGGGTGCGCCTCGACGTCAAGGATTTCGCCACGCCAGTACAGTTCGTCAACGCTGCTGCTACCGGCGATCGCGCGATCATCACCGTCGAGCCCAGCGGCACCTTCGACTACTCCACCTATCAGACCGACAACAAGCTGACCGTCAGTATCCGTCCGATGACCGTCGACGATCTGCAAAAGCGCAACGCTGATCGTCAGGCCTACGTCGGCGACAAGCTCTCGCTGAATTTCCAGGACATCGACGTGCGCTCGGTGCTGCAACTGATTGCCGACTTCACCAACCTCAACCTGGTGGCCAGCGACACGGTGCAGGGCGGCATCACTTTGCGCCTGCAAAACGTGCCATGGGATCAGGCGCTGGATCTGGTGCTGAAAACCAAGGGACTGGACAAGCGCAAGATCGGCAATGTGCTGCTGGTCGCACCGGCGGACGAAATCGCTGCCCGCGAGCGCCAGGAACTGGAGTCGCAAAAGCAGATCGCCGAACTGGCGCCGCTGCGCCGTGAACTGCTGCAGGTGAACTACGCCAAGGCTGCCGACATCGCCAAGCTGTTCCAGTCGGTGACCAGTGCCGAAGCGAAAATCGACGAGCGCGGTTCGATCACCGTCGATGAGCGGACCAACAACATCATTGCCTACCAGACTCAGGACCGGCTCGACGAACTGCGGCGAATCGTGGCACAGCTGGATATTCCCGTGCGGCAAGTGATGATCGAGGCGCGGATCGTCGAAGCCAACGTCGATTACGACAAGAGCCTGGGCGTGCGTTGGGGTGGCTCGATTCAGAACAAGGGCAACTGGAACACGTCCGGCGTCAGCAACGGCTCGTCGACCACCATCGGCACCCCGGGCAGCACCAGCACCAACTCGCCGTTCGTCGACATGGGCACCGTCAACAATACCTCGGGGATCGGCATTGCCTTCATCACCGACAACGTTTTGCTCGATCTTGAGCTGACCGCGATGGAGAAGACCGGCAATGGTGAAATCGTCTCGCAGCCCAAGGTGGTGACTTCCGACAAGGAGACCGCGAAGATCCTCAAGGGCACCGAAATTCCTTATCAGGAAGCCAGCTCCAGTGGCGCCACCTCGGTGTCGTTCAAGGAAGCTTCGCTGTCGCTGGAGGTGACGCCGCAAATCACTCCGGACAACCGCATCATCATGGAGGTCAAGGTCACCAAGGACGAACCGGACTACCTGAACAAAGTGCAGGATGTACCGCCGATCAAGAAGAACGAGGTCAACGCCAAAGTGCTGGTAAACGACGGCGAGACCATCGTGATTGGGGGCGTTTTCTCAAATACTCAAAGCAAGGTCGTAGATAAGGTGCCATTTCTTGGCGATGTTCAGTATCTGGGCCGCCTTTTCCGGCTTTATCTTGTTTCGGTGAAATATTGCTAGCAGCATCTTT
>NZ_JBIUWQ010000103.1:0-330 GCF_044743525.1 Pseudomonas sp. NPDC087598
GTCATCCACCAGATAAATACACTGACCGCGTCGGGCCTGGCTGACCAGATGCCCCTGGGCAATCCGCAATGCACAGACCACCAACTTCTGCTGACCCCGGGACAAGATGTCCGCGGCGTTGTGTGCGCCCAATCTAAGACGCAAGTCAGCCCGTTGTGGCCCGGCCTGGGTGTGGCCCATTTGCTGATCCCGTTGCAGGGAACCGGCAAGTACTGCGCTCAATTCCCGGTCTTTGTCCCAGCCTCGGTAATAGCTGAGCGTCAAACCTTCAAGCTCAACCAGTTCGCTCAAGGTTTGTTCAAAGACTGGTTTCAAGGCTTTGATGTAAGC
>NZ_JBIUWQ010000103.1:340-8763 GCF_044743525.1 Pseudomonas sp. NPDC087598
AACACAAAGAATGAAAAAAAAATGTAATAAAGTCAATGAAGTAAACACGGCTGTATTAAACGATTTCAGCGCTGGCCTGGCACAGTTCCCTATCCCAAACCGCTTGCGAAACGGCGTCAAGTGTACCATGCCGCAGCCAGGAGTTTCTCTGGCGCAAGGCCTTCTGCAAGCGCTGCCAAGTGGCCATGAATCGCGGCTCGACGTGGAACACGCCCCAATCGAGAAACTGCCGGCGAATCTTCGGCGCACCTTCAAGCAGGCGGAAACTGTCCGGGTTGATCAACTGCAGCGGCAGGATCTCCGCCAGTTGCGCTGCGCTACGGGCGTTCTGGCCGTCGATACGGATCTGGAACTCGCCCTGACGGTCCCGCGAAATCCCCAATGCACTGTGGCCACCCTCGGCCAATTCGACCTGACCGAACACGGTGCAGGCGAGTTGCTCGTACTGGATGACCGGCAACAGCCGCGTGCTACGAAACGAACGGGCAAGCCCCAGCAGATGAATGGCTTCCAGAACACTGGTTTTGCCGCTGCCGTTGGCGCCGTAAAGGATGTTGATGCGGGGGGAGGGGGAGAAGGTCACCGGGTGCAGATTGCGCACCGCGGTGACCGAAACACGACTTAAGGACATCCAGGGTCAGCTGATTACAGACGCATCGGCATGACAACGTAAGCCGAATCGTCGTTGTCGGACTCCTGCACCAGCGCACTGCTGTTGGAGTCGGACAGGATCAGACGAACCTGCTCGGTGGTCATCACGCCCAGCACGTCGAGCAAGTAGCTCACGTTAAAGCCGATTTCCAGGGAGCCGCCGTTGTATTCAACGCCCACTTCTTCTTCCGCTTCTTCCTGCTCCGGGTTGTTGGCCTGGATCTTCAACTGACCACTGGCCAGTTGCAGACGGATACCGCGGTACTTCTCGTTGGAGAGAATCGCGGTACGGCTGAACGCTTCACGCAGGGCCTGGCGATCACCGAGTACCAGCTTGTCACCGCCCTTCGGCAGCACGCGCTCATAATCCGGGAATTTACCGTCGACCAGTTTCGAAGTGAAGGTGAACTCGCCAGTGGTGGCGCGGATGTGGTGCTGACCGAGGACGATGCTGACGTTGCCGTCCGGCTCGGTGAGCAGACGTGCCAGCTCGAGAATACCTTTGCGCGGCACGATGACCTGGTGGCGATCCGGCTGACCGATATCGGCTTTCATCGAGCACATGGCCAGACGGTGACCGTCGGTAGCCACCGCCCGGATGATGCCTTCGGAAACTTCCAGCAGCATACCGTTGAGGTAATAACGCACGTCCTGCTGGGCCATGGCGAAGCTGGTGCGTTCGATCAAACGACGCAGTTTGCTTTGCTCCAGGCTGCAAGTCAGCGAACCCGGACCTTCTTCGACAGTCGGGAAATCGTTGGCAGGTAAAGTGGACAGGGTGAAACGGCTACGACCGGCCTTCACGACCAGCTTCTGCTCGTCGACCTTGATGTCGATCAGCGCATCGTTGGGCAGGCTTTTGCAGATATCCATCAGCTTGCGCGCAGGCACGGTGATGGAGCCTGTTTCAGCCGGCTCTTCGAGTTGCACACGACCGACCAGCTCGACTTCCAGGTCGGTACCGGTCAGCGACAATTGCTGGCCTTCGACAACCAGCAGCACGTTGGAGAGTACCGGCAAGGTCTGTCGGCGCTCGACGACGCCTGCGACCAGTTGCAGGGGTTGCAACAGGGGGTCGCGGTGAAGGGTGAAATGCATGGGGTCGTCCCGTGCCTTATTAAGCTGCGGTGGTGTTCATCAAGTGGTCAGAGAACGCAGAAGGATCATGTAGTCCTCGAGGATTACCGCTACGGATTCCTTAAGTTCGTTGATCTTGCGGCAGGCGTGCAAAACAGTCGTGTGGTCGCGACCGCCAAACACATCGCCAATTTCCGGCAGGCTGTGGTTGGTCAGTTCCTTGGACAACGCCATGGCCACCTGACGCGGACGAGCGACCGAGCGCGAACGGCGCTTGGACAGCAGATCCGAGATCTTGATCTTGTAGTACTCGGCGACGGTGCGCTGAATGTTATCCACAGAGACCAGTTTGTCCTGCAACGCCAATAAGTCTTTCAGGGATTCGCGAATCAGCTCGATGGTGATATCGCGACCCATGAAGTGCGAGTGGGCAATCACGCGTTTCAGCGCGCCTTCCAGCTCACGGACGTTGGAGCGAATGCGTTGGGCAATGAAGAACGCGGCGTCGTGCGGCAAGTCGACTTTGGCCTGGTCGGCCTTCTTCATCAAGATTGCGACGCGGGTTTCCAGTTCCGGCGGCTCGACGGCAACCGTCAGGCCCCAGCCGAAACGGGATTTGAGGCGTTCTTCAAGGCCTTCGATTTCTTTCGGATAGCGGTCACTGGTGAGAATGACCTGCTGGCCACCTTCAAGCAGGGCGTTGAAGGTGTGGAAAAACTCTTCCTGCGAGCGCTCCTTGCGGGCGAAGAACTGAATATCGTCGATCAGCAAAGCATCCACCGAACGGTAGAAACGCTTGAACTCGTTGATCGCGTTCAGTTGCAGCGCCTTGACCATGTCGGCCACGAAACGCTCGGAATGCAGGTACACGACCTTGGCATTCGGGTTCTTCTTTAACAGGTGGTTACCCACCGCATGCATCAAGTGGGTTTTACCCAGGCCGACGCCACCATAAAGGAACAGTGGGTTGTAGCCGTGCTTGGGATTGTCCGCCACTTGCCAGGCTGCCGCGCGGGCGAGCTGGTTGGATTTACCTTCGACGAAGTTTTCGAAGGTAAAGGTGCGGTTCAGGTAACTGGTGTGCTTGAGCGCGCCTTCAACCTGCACGGTGCGCTGTTCGGCGCGAACCGGAGCCTGTTGCGAAGCGGCACCGGACATCGGGTCGAAACTGTCGCGAGACGGTTCATCGCTGATTTCGGGGCTTTTCTGCGTCGAGCGCTTGGCCGCCGGTGCTGATGCCTGAACGGGTGTCGGCGCATTCACAGGCGCGGCATTTGCCTGGGCCTGGGACACCTGCGCTGCAGCCAGTGGTGCATTGGGTGCGGCACGCGGAGCAGAACTGCGTTTGCTGCCTATTAATAAGGAAAGCGCTGGCGCCATGCCGTTGCCGTGCTCATCCAGCAGTTCAAGGACGCGCCCCAGGTACTTTTCGTTGACCCAGTCCAGCACAAAACGGTTCGGTGCGTAGACGCGCAACTCGTCGCCTTCGGCTTCGACCTGTAGTGGACGGATCCAGGTGTTGAATTGTTGGGCAGGCAGCTCCTCGCGCAAAAGCTCCACGCACTGCTGCCAAAGTTCCACTGACACGGATATCCCCTAAGTTGAAAGCCGGTGAGGCAAAAACAAGCGGCCATTGTAGCGGCGAGCCGTCCACTTATCCACATGCAGGTTGCGCGGTCGCCATGATTTATCAATGCGTTAACCAGGAAAAAGGCGACCAACGGTGTGTGAATAAGCTCTGTGGATAACCGCGTCTAAGGGCACTGGACAACTGGGGGCGAAACTCGGTGGATAACAGGCCTGTGGATAACAGGCCATTCCACACACAGGTTATCCGATAGCGCAGCACAGGCTGAACACGGTTTTCCACTGTAGTTGTCATTCTCTGTACATCACGCGAAACAAGGCCTCATGGCACTTATCCACAGATGACGGCGTGCCTAGCTTTTATAAGCTTTACAGAAAAGCTTTAAATAATTCCCTTCTTTATTTTTATGTATGGCGAACAGGCTTTCAGCCAAACAAGCCCTGCAGATCTATTTATAAGGAAACGCTGGTTGGAAATTGACCTGAAGGCTTGCTTTCTCTAGAATCCCCGGTCTCTTAAAACGGGGGCCATTCCGGCCCGTTGTGGACGAACCAGGTAACACGACATGAAACGTACTTTCCAACCAAGCACTATCAAACGCGCTCGTACCCACGGTTTCCGTGCTCGCATGGCTACCAAGAACGGCCGCGCAGTCCTGTCGCGTCGTCGCGCCAAAGGTCGTGCGCGTCTGGCAGTTTGATAATCCGGTACTGGAGGTGAGTCAGGACTTCAGTCGGGAAAAGCGTCTGCTTACTCCCCGGCATTTCAAGGCAGTCTTTGACTCCCCTACCGGCAAGGTTCCGGGGAAAAATCTCCTGCTCCTTGCACGCAACAACGATCTTGATCACCCCCGTCTCGGGCTGGTTATCGGGAAGAAGAGCGTAAAGCTCTCCGTTGAGCGCAATCGCCTCAAGCGTTTGATGCGCGAATCGTTCCGTCTGCACCAGGATTCACTGGTCGGTTGGGATATCGTTATCGTCGCGCGCAAAGGTCTGGGCGATGTAGAAAACCCCGAATTGATTCAGCATTTCGGCAAACTCTGGAAGCGTCTGGCACGCAGCAAGCCAGTTCCAGAAGTCAAAACCGAAACTGTAGGGGTAGACAGTCCAGATGCGTAAACTGGCCCTCGTTCCGATCCAGTTTTATCGCTATGCCATTAGTCCTTTGATGGCCAGCCACTGTCGTTTCTACCCCAGTTGTTCCTGCTACGCGTATGAAGCCATTGAAAATCATGGCCTTCTGCGCGGTGGCTGGCTGACCTTTCGTCGTTTAGGTCGCTGTCATCCGTGGCATCCCGGTGGTTATTACCCGGTTCCACCTATCCCTACCTCCCGTTCTTCTTCGATGGCCGAGTAATCATGGATATCAAACGCACGATCCTGATCGTCGCCCTGGCAATCGTGGCCTACGTTATGGTTCTTAAATGGAACCAGGACTATGGTCAGGCTGCTTTGCCGACTCAGAATGTTGCTTCCAGTACGACTACATCCGGTTTGCCGGACACCGCCACTGGCAATAATGCTGCCGCCAGTGACGATATTCCGCGCGCCGCTAGCGATACCAGCGCACCTGCCGAAACTCCGGTAGCCGCCAGCAAGGATCTGATCCAGATCAAAACCGATGTGCTCGATCTCGCGATCGATCCACAAGGTGGCGATGTTGCTCAACTGACCTTGCCTTTGTATCCACGTCGTCAGGATCGTCCTGATGTTCCGTTCCAGCTGTTCGATAACGGCGGTGAACGTGTTTATCTGGCACAAAGCGGTCTGATCGGTACCAACGGCCCGGATGCAAATCCGGCCGGTCGTCCGGTTTACTCCTCGGAGAAGAAGACTTATCAACTGGCTGACGGTCAGGATCAACTCGTCGTTGACCTGAAGTTCAGCAAGGACGGCGTTAATTACATCAAGCGTTTCACTCTGAAACGCGGCCTGTATGACGTAGCCGTTTCCTACATTGTGGATAACCAGAGCGCTCAGCCCTGGAACGGCGCAATGTTCGCTCAGTTGAAGCGTGATAACAGCGCTGATCCTTCGTCCACTACTGCTACTGGTACCGCAACTTACCTGGGCGCCGCCCTGTGGACAAGTTCGGAGCCGTACAAGAAAGTGTCCATGAAGGACATGGACAAGGCACAGCTGAAAGAAACCGTCACCGGTGGTTGGGTAGCCTGGCTACAACACTACTTTGTGACCGCGTGGATTCCGGCCAAGGGCGAAAACAACGTCGTCCAGACCCGTAAAGACAGCAAAGGCAACTACATCATCGGTTACACCGGTCCTACACTGACCGCTGCTCCGGGTGCCAAAGTTGAAACCAGCGCTGTGCTGTACGCTGGTCCGAAAAGCCAGGCTGTACTGAAAGAGTTGTCCCCAGGTCTGGAACTGACCGTCGACTACGGCATCCTGTGGTTCATTGCCCAGCCAATCTTCTGGCTGTTGCAACACATCCACGCCATTGTCGGTAACTGGGGCTGGTCGATCATTTTCCTGACCATGCTGATCAAGGGGCTTTTCTTCCCTCTATCGGCTGCCAGCTACAAATCGATGGCGCGCATGCGTGCCGTTGCGCCGAAACTGGCTGCTCTGAAAGAGCAACATGGCGATGACCGGCAGAAAATGTCGCAAGCCATGATGGAGCTGTACAAGAAAGAGAAGATCAATCCACTGGGCGGCTGCTTGCCGATCCTCGTGCAGATGCCGGTTTTCCTTTCGCTGTACTGGGTTCTGCTGGAAAGCGTGGAAATGCGCCAGGCGCCGTTCATGCTGTGGATCACTGACCTGTCGATCAAGGATCCGTTCTTCATTCTGCCGATCATCATGGGCGCAACCATGTTTATCCAGCAGCAGCTGAACCCGACTCCTCCGGATCCGATGCAGGCGAAGGTCATGAAAATGATGCCAATCATCTTCACCTTCTTCTTCCTGTGGTTCCCGGCTGGTCTGGTGCTGTACTGGGTTGTGAACAACTGCCTGTCCATCACCCAACAGTGGTACATCACGCGTAAAATCGAACGGGCTACCAAAGCAGCCGCTTGATTTACACTGTGGATAACCACTCAAAACGCCCCCTAGTGGGGCGTTTTGCTATCTGTCACTTTTGTCTGGATTCCGGTTAATGAGCGCACCTCGTGAAACCATCGCAGCTGTCGCCACCGCGCAAGGTCGCGGCGGTGTCGGCATCGTCCGTATTTCGGGACCGCTGGCCAGTGTTGCAGCGAAAGCCATCAGCGGCCGCGAACTGAAACCGCGTTACGCCCATTACGGCCCGTTTTTCAGTGATGACCAGCAAGTGCTGGACGAAGGATTGGCGCTGTATTTCCCGGGGCCAAACTCGTTCACCGGCGAAGATGTACTGGAACTGCAGGGCCATGGTGGCCCGATCGTTCTGGATATGCTGCTCAAGCGTTGCCTGGAACTGGGCTGCCGCTTGGCTCGTCCGGGCGAGTTCAGCGAACGCGCCTTCCTCAACGACAAACTCGACCTGGCCCAGGCCGAGGCGATTGCCGACTTGATCGAAGCAAGTTCTGCACAGGCTGCTCGCAATGCCCTGCGTTCGTTGCAAGGCGCATTTTCCCAACGTGTGCATAACCTGACCGAGCAACTGATCGGACTGCGCATCTATGTCGAAGCCGCCATCGACTTCCCGGAAGAAGAAATCGACTTCCTCGCTGATGGCCATGTGTTAAGCATGCTCGACAAAGTACGCGATGGATTATCCACAGTACTGCGTGAAGCCGGGCAAGGAGCCTTGTTGCGTGACGGCATGACCGTGGTGATCGCCGGTCGTCCGAATGCCGGCAAGTCCAGCCTGCTGAACGCGTTGGCCGGTCGTGAAGCGGCGATCGTGACCGAGATTGCCGGCACCACGCGCGATATCCTGCGCGAACATATCCACATCGACGGCATGCCGCTGCACGTTGTCGATACTGCAGGTTTGCGTGATACCGATGACCATGTGGAAAAGATCGGTGTAGAGCGTGCGTTGAAGGCTATCAGCGAAGCCGACCGGGTATTGCTGGTCGTCGATGCCACCGCTCCGGAAGCCTTGGATCCGTTTGCCTTGTGGCCGGAGTTCCTCGAAATCCGCCCGGATCCGGCCAAGGTCACTTTGATTCGCAATAAAGCCGATCTGACCGGTGAAGCGATTGCCCTGGAAGTCAGTGATGACGGCCATGTGACCATCAGCTTGAGCGCAAAATCGGCAGGTGAGGGGCTGGAATTGCTACGCGATCACCTCAAGGCCTGCATGGGTTACGAGCAAACGTCGGAAAGCAGCTTCAGCGCACGTCGACGGCATTTGGAAGCCTTGCGTCACGCCAGTGCGGCGTTGGAACACGGCCGTGCGCAACTGACTCTGGCCGGGGCTGGAGAGCTGTTGGCTGAGGACCTGCGACAGGCTCAACACTCTCTCGGAGAAATCACCGGCGCCTTCAGCTCCGATGATCTGCTGGGACGGATCTTTTCCAGCTTCTGCATCGGAAAATAATCCCTGCGTGATCCAAAGGCAGGTCCGTTCGCGACCTGCCTTCTCTTCTGATTTCAAAATCCTTTCCCAAGTGCCGGCAGATTTTCTCTCCCTGAGCGGATTTCTTCTGCCTGTCATTCCAGTATTCGTCCGTTTTCTGTGGATTAAGCCCTGTGAATAACTGCCACTGAGGTCAGTTGATAACAGGGCTTGAAAACTGGATATAAACCCCTCTGTGGATAACCACCCCTTTCACCCACAGGCTTACACCGGTTATCCAAACCTCTCATGGGTACATGGACACAGGGTTTAAAAACTCTGTACATATTGAATATAAAGGCCTGTAGTAATCTATCCACAGAAAGATGGCTCAGTAAGAATAAGCTTTAAAACAAAGGTTTTATAAATTTCTCTCTTTTTTATTCTTTTAACCGCGAGTTCTCCACAGCTGGTTAAATTTTGTGCAAAGGGTTCTTTAGGAAGGGCGAAGTCCCTATACTTGCCGACCAGGTCCAGAAACCTGATCTCAAACTATTCCTGAATTACCTACTTAAGCAGGCACGAGGTGCGTGTTTTTTTTGCATTCCCTTTTTTAAGTTATCGTGTTAGTCTTGGTTATTTCGTTTTCCGTGTTATGATT
>NZ_JBIUWQ010000104.1:0-8642 GCF_044743525.1 Pseudomonas sp. NPDC087598
CGACTCTACCGAGCAGCGTCACATGAGTGCCGAGGACGTCTACAAGGCGTTGATGGAAGCTGGCGAGGACGTTGGTCTGGCCACGGTTTACCGTGTTCTGACCCAGTTCGAAGCAGCTGGCCTCGTGGTCCGTCACAATTTCGACGGTGGCCACGCGGTTTTCGAATTGGCCGACAGTGGCCACCACGATCATATGGTCGATGTGGAAACTGGTGAGGTTGTCGAATTCGTCAGCGTGGAAATCGAAAAGCTTCAGAAGGCAATTGCCGACGAGCACGGTGTCGAGTTGGTGGATCACAACCTGGTGCTTTACATCCGCAAGAAAAAGTAAGCATGTCGCGCGAATTTCACATTCGCGAAACGAACGAAGGCGACCCAAGGGTCGCCTTCGTGCTTTCTGCTGTACTTAAACTTTCGCGGTAACGACCATTTTTTTCGCGTGAGCGAGTGATTCTTTGGTCAAATCGATGCCGCCCAGCATTCGCGCCACTTCTTCTATACGGTCGTTTTTGCTCAGTTTAGAGACGGCCGTGTGCGTTGCCTCTTCTCCACGTACCTTGTGCACGAACAGATGCTGGTGACCCTGCGCCGCGACTTGTGGCAGATGCGTAACGGTCAGCACCTGCCCGCGATCGCCGAGGCGACGCAACAGTTGGCCGACAATTTCCGCCGTCGGACCACCAATGCCCACGTCGACTTCGTCGAACACCAGTGTCGGGACACGGGATGTCTGCGCAGTGATGACCTGGATCGCCAGACTGATTCGTGACAGCTCACCGCCGGATGCGACTTTCGCCAGCGCCTTGAGCGGTTGACCGGGGTTGGCACTGACCAGCAATTCGACCTGTTCGAGCCCGTTAGGCAGGAGTTCGTCGCTGCTGTTGGCTCGCAACTCGATGGTAAATCGACCGCCAGGCATGCCCAGGCGCTGAATCTCCAGCTCAACAGCGCCGGCGAGACTGCCGGACGCCTGATGACGCAAATCACTCAGCTCCCGTGCCTTCTCCTGATAATGGCGGGCGTAAGAGGCCAGCTCTTCGCCTAATCGCTCGATGGATTCGTCGTTGGCGTTGAGTGTTTCGATTTCATCCAGCAGTTTTTGCTGCATTTCCCCGACTTCGGTCGGCTGAATACGGTGTTTGCGCGCCAGCGTGTAAATAGCGTCGAGGCGCTCTTCCAGATATTGCAGGCGGGCCGGATCGGCGTCGAAGTTGTCGAGGAAACGATTGAGCTCACCGACCGCTTCTTCGACCTGGATCTGTGCGCTGGTCAGCAGGCTGCTGGCTTCGCCCAGGGCGCCAACGGAGTTGTTCACACTCGACAGGCGATTGAGGCTGGCGGTCAACGCGTTCAGCACATTGCCTGAATCGCTTTCGCTGCACTGTTCGACCACTTGTCGGCAGATGCCAAGCAGAGTTTCGGCATTGGTCAGGTTCTTGTGTTCCTGCTCCAGTTGTTCCAGTTCGTTATCACCAAGCCCCAAATTTTCAAGCTCTTCGAGCTGATAGCTGAGCAGTTGATGGCGGGCGCGTTGTTCATCGCCGGAATTGGAGAGACGCTCCAGTTCCTGGCGAGTCTGGCGCCAACGCTGTGCGGCGAGCTGAACCTGACGGGCCAGATCGGTGGCGCCAGCGTATTCGTCGAGCAGACGACGGTGGGTATCGGTTTTCAGCAGGGATTGGTGTTCGTGCTGGCTATGAATGTCTATCAGCAATTCGCCGAGAGCCTTGAGATCGCCAAGCGGGCAGGGCGTGCCGTTGATATAGCCACGCGAACGGCCCTCCGAGGTGATAACCCGGCGCAGGATGCAGGGGCCGTCGATGTCCAGATCGCGCTCGGCCAGCCAGGCGCTGGCTTCGGGAATGTCACCGAGGTCGAAGGTCGCCAGAATATCGGCCTTGTCGGCACCAGGGCGGACCACGCCGCTGTCGGCGCGATCGCCGAGGGTCAGGCCCAGTGCGTCGAGCATGATCGACTTGCCAGCGCCGGTTTCCCCTGTGATCACGCTCATCCCGCGATCAAGTTCGAGATCGAGATGTTCAACGATGGCGTAGTTGTGTACGGACAGGTGCACCAGCATAAAGGCCGCTCCCAGGCTTTAGGTCTGGTTATTTATACAGTGTTTTGTTTCGGGCTGACAATGCCCTCGCTTAGCTCGATTCGCTTGAACAGAAAATCTTCTTAGCGCATCGAGGAATGAGAAAGCGGCACTTTTTTGTAGGGTTAATGCTTGAAAGCCCTTGAAGCCTGATTTTGCGGCCCCATATATCGGGGCAGAAGCGCGAGTCGAACTCGCGGACGATATTGAAAGGAGAATTCTATGGCTGACGAACAGACAGTAGATAAGCAAAACCCAGAAGCCAATCAGGCGCCCGAGGGTTCGGGTGACGACCTGGCGACCCGTGTACAAGTGCTCGAAGAGCAATTGGCCGCCGCTCAGGATCAGTCTCTGCGTGTCGCTGCCGATCTGCAGAACGTCCGTCGTCGTGCCGAGCAGGACGTCGAAAAGGCGCACAAGTTTGCCCTGGAAAAATTCGCCGGCGACCTGCTGCCGATCGTTGACAGCCTGGAGCGCGGCCTCGAGCTGTCGAACCCGGACGACGAAAGCATCCGTCCGATGCGTGAAGGCATCGAGCTGACGCTGAAAATGTTCCACGACACCCTCAAGCGTTATCAGCTTGAAGCGATCGATCCGCATGGCGAACCGTTCAATGCCGTTCAGCATCAGGCAATGGCCATGCAGGAAAGCGCCGACGTAGAACCGAACAGCGTTCTGAAGGTGTTCCAGAAGGGCTACCAGCTCAACGGTCGCCTGTTGCGTCCGGCCATGGTTGTGGTCAGCAAGGCGCCGGCGCCAATTTCGCCTTCGATTGACGAGAAGGCTTGAAATTAGCCGCAAGGCCCCCATTTAGAAGTCAAGCGTTTAAGTGCTACCGCAGTCAGCCACCACTGCTGCGGCATCCAAATCCAAAGTTTCGGGAGAGTTAACATGGGCAAAATTATCGGTATCGACCTGGGGACTACCAACTCCTGCGTCTCCGTGCTGGAAAACGGCAAGGCAAAAGTTATTGAAAACGCTGAAGGCGCGCGTACCACGCCGTCGATCATCGCTTACGCCAACGATGGCGAAATTCTGGTAGGTCAGTCGGCCAAGCGTCAGGCCGTGACCAACCCGCACAACACTCTGTACGCAGTAAAGCGTCTGATCGGTCGTCGTTTCGACGAAGAAGTTGTGCAGAAAGACATCCAGATGGTCCCTTACAAGATCGTCAAGGCTGACAACAATGACGCCTGGGTTGAAGTGAACGGCCAGAAAATGGCTCCGCCACAAATCTCGGCTGAAATTCTGAAGAAAATGAAGAAGACCGCCGAAGACTACCTCGGCGAGCCAGTGACCGAAGCGGTGATCACCGTTCCGGCCTACTTCAACGACAGCCAGCGTCAGGCGACCAAAGACGCCGGCCGCATCGCCGGTCTGGACGTGAAACGTATCATCAACGAACCAACCGCAGCCGCTCTGGCTTACGGTATGGACAAGGCCAAGGGCGATCACACCGTGATCGTTTATGACCTGGGTGGCGGTACTTTCGACGTCTCCGTGATCGAGATCGCTGAAGTTGATGGCGAGCACCAGTTCGAAGTACTGGCCACCAACGGTGACACGTTCCTGGGCGGTGAAGACTTTGACATTCGTCTGATCGACTACCTCGTTGACGAATTCAAGAAAGAAAGCGGCATGAACCTCAAAGGTGACCCGCTGGCCATGCAGCGCCTGAAAGAGGCTGCTGAGAAAGCCAAGATCGAGCTGTCGTCCGCTCAGTCGACCGACGTCAACCTGCCGTACATCACAGCAGATGCGACCGGTCCTAAGCACCTGAACGTGAAGATTTCGCGTGCCAAGCTCGAAGCACTGGTTGAAGATCTGGTTCAGCGCACCATCGAACCTTGCCGCATCGCCATGAAAGACGCAGGTCTGGACGTTGGTGCGATCAACGACGTGATTCTGGTCGGTGGTCAGACTCGTATGCCGCTGGTACAGAAGCTGGTTACTGATTTCTTCGGTAAAGAAGCTCGTAAAGACGTTAACCCGGACGAAGCTGTTGCCATGGGTGCCGCGATTCAGGGCGCTGTTCTGGCCGGTGACGTGAAAGACGTTCTGCTGCTCGACGTCAGCCCGCTGACCCTGGGTATCGAAACCATGGGCGGCGTGATGACTGCGCTGATCGAGAAAAACACCACGATTCCTACCAAGAAATCGCAAGTGTTCTCGACTGCCGACGACAACCAGGGCGCCGTGACCATTCACGTCCTGCAGGGCGAGCGTAAGCAAGCCGCACAGAACAAGTCTCTGGGCAAGTTCGACCTGGCCGACATTCCACCCGCTCCACGTGGCGTGCCGCAGATCGAAGTGACCTTCGACATCGACGCTAACGGCATCCTGCACGTTGGCGCGAAAGACAAGGCTACTGGCAAGACTCAGTCGATCGTGATCAAGGCCAACTCCGGTCTGTCCGACGAAGAAATCGAGCGCATGGTGCGTGACGCCGAAGCCAACGCTGAGGAAGACCGCAAGTTCGAAGAGCTGGCCGCTGCCCGTAACCAGGGTGATGCACTGGTTCACTCGACTCGCAAAATGGTTGCTGACGCGGGCGACAAAGTCACCGCCGAAGAGAAGACTGCGATCGAAGCGGCTGTGGTTGCTCTGGAAGCCGCTGTCAAAGGCGACGACAAGGCTGCCATCGAAGCGAAGGTTGAAGAGCTGTCGAAAGTCTCCGCTCCGGTTGCTCAGAAGATGTACGCCGAACAGGCTCAGCCTGCTGAAGGCGCAGCACCGCACGACGAGAAAGCTGAAAAGGCTGACGATGTTGTCGATGCCGAGTTCGAAGAAGTAAAAGACCACAAGTAAGTTGTTGGTCGGCCGGTTGACTGCCTTTAGGCAGTGACTGGTAGGATGTCGCCGCGCGGGAGCTAGCTCCCGCGTTGGCGTATCTGGAATACGCGAATTTTTACAGCATGCGACAAAGCTCGGATGCTGGTGGTATGGCCGAAAATGCTCCTGCTTTTCGTGCCGAAAGTACCGTATGAAACAAAGACCAGGATCGTTGAATTGACGTGAGTTGGGTCCGGGCCTGTATTGGGGCTCAACGAGTTTGGCGATCCTCAGGAGGGGTTTGCCGGACGTCCTCAAGAGTGCAGAAGACTTATGGCAAAGCGTGACTATTACGAAGTATTGGGTGTTGAGCGTGGCTCAAGCGATGCAGACCTGAAGAAGGCCTATCGCCGTCTGGCGATGAAGCACCACCCGGACCGTAATCCCGATGACAAAGCATCGGAAGAGATGTTCAAAGAGGCCAACGAGGCCTATGAAGTGCTGTCCGACTCCAGTAAGCGTGCGGCGTACGATCAGTACGGTCACGCCGGTGTCGACCCAAGCATGGGCGGCGGCGGTGCCGGTTTCGGTGGTCAGAACTTCTCTGACATCTTTGGCGATGTCTTCAGTGATTTCTTCGGTGGCGGTCGCGGCGGTTCCCGTGGCGGCGCCCAGCGTGGCAGCGACTTGCGCTACACCCTGGAGCTGAATCTGGAAGAAGCGGTGCGCGGTACGACCGTGAATATCCGTGTGCCGACGCTGGTCAATTGCAAGCCGTGTGATGGTTCGGGCGCCAAGAAAGGTTCTTCGCCGTCGACCTGCCCGACTTGCGGCGGCATCGGTCAGGTGCGCATGCAGCAGGGCTTCTTCTCGGTGCAGCAGACCTGCCCGCGCTGCCATGGCCAGGGCAAGATCATTTCCGACCCGTGCGATTCCTGCCACGGTGACGGTCGCATCGAAGAGTACAAAACCCTTTCGGTCAAAGTGCCGGCTGGCGTTGATACCGGCGACCGCATTCGTCTGTCCGGCGAAGGTGAAGCGGGTACTCAAGGTGGCCCGACTGGTGATCTGTACGTGGTCATCAATGTCCGCGAACACGATATCTTTCAGCGCGACGGCAAGCATCTGTTCTGCGAAGTGCCGATCAGCTTCGTTGATGCAGCGTTGGGTGGCGAACTGGAAATTCCGACCCTCGACGGTCGCGTCAAACTGAAAATCCCCGAAGGCACTCAGACCGGCAAGCAGTTCCGCGTTCGCGGCAAGGGCGTAGCGCCAGTGCGTGGCGGTGGTGCGGGCGATCTGATGTGCCGTGTGGCAGTCGAGACCCCGGTCAACCTGAATCGTCGTCAGCGCGAATTGCTTGAAGAATTCCGCAGCTCGCTGGCCGATGACAACAGCCACTCGCCGAAAACCACCGGTTGGTTCGACGGTGTGAAGCGCTTCTTCGGCGATCTGTAAGGAGTCGGCATGCGACGTATAGCTGTGATGGGCGCCGCCGGGCGCATGGGCAAGATTCTGGTCGAGGCCGTGCAACAGCGCGCGCCACTGACCGGTTTGACCGCCGCAATCGTGCGTCCTGGCAGCACGCTGATTGGTGTGGATGCCGGTGAGCTGGCTTCGCTGGGGCGTATCGGTGTGCCGTTGTCCGGTCATGTGGAGTCGGTGGCGGAAGAGTTCGACGTGTTGATCGACTTTACCCTGCCGGAAGTCATGCTGAAAAACCTGGCGTTCTGCCGCAAGGCTGGTAAAGCCATGGTGATCGGTACCACCGGGCTGGATGCTGCGCAGAAGAAGTTGTTGGCCGAGGCAGGCAAGGACATACCGATCGTATTCGCCGCCAATTTCAGTGTCGGGGTAAACCTGTCGCTGAAACTGCTCGAGATGACGGCGCGAGTGCTGGGTGACGATGCCGACATCGAGATCATCGAGGCTCATCACCGGCACAAGATTGATGCCCCTTCAGGCACGGCTCTGCGCATGGGTGAAGTGATTGCCGATGCGCTGGATCGTGATCTGCAGAAGGTTGCGGTCTATGGCCGTGAAGGCCATACCGGTGTGCGTGAGCGTGAAACCATCGGTTTTGCCACCGTGCGCGGTGGTGATGTGGTCGGTGATCACACGGTGCTGTTCGCCTGCGAGGGCGAGCGTCTGGAGATCACTCATAAAGCTTCAAGTCGCATGACGTTTGCCAAGGGTGCGGTGCGTGCCGCGCTGTGGCTGGACGGTCGCGAACCGGGCCTTTATGACATGCAAGACGTGCTCGAACTGCACTGAGTCATGCTTTCATCCAGCGCAAACGCCCTGTTTGCGCTGGATTTTCACCACCGAGCGACGTCCTGTCGCATTCTCCGGCCTTTGAGGCTCTTTAGCGGTGGACCAAAAAAGCCTTTTTCTGTAAGCTACAGCTTTAGTGTGTCCACTAAAAGCGCGCAGAATAATTCAGTGAAGAAGCGGGGTGACGTGTCCATACGTCACTCCGCTTTTTTACAACCTGCGATTGCCCTTTCATGCGTTATTTACGGGAGGTCTTCTTGACTAAGCCAGCCATACTCGCCCGTGCTGATGGCAGCATTTTTCGCGGCGAAGCCATTGGAGCCGACGGTCAGACCGTTGGTGAGGTGGTGTTCAACACCGCAATGACCGGCTATCAGGAAATCCTTACCGATCCTTCCTACGCCCAACAGATCGTTACCCTGACTTACCCGCACATCGGCAACACCGGCACCAACCCGGGCGATGCCGAGTCCGATCGCGTCTGGTCCGCTGGCCTGGTTATCCGTGACCTGCCACTGGTAGCGAGCAACTGGCGTAACACGATGTCCCTGTCCGACTACCTGAAAGCCAACAACGTTGTGGCTATCGCTGGTATCGACACCCGTCGCCTGACCCGCATCCTGCGTGAGAAAGGCGCACAAAACGGCTGCATCATGGCCGGCGACAACATCTCCGAAGAAGCTGCCATCGCCGCCGCGCAAGGCTTCCCGGGCCTGAAGGGCATGGATCTGGCGAAAGTCGTCAGCACCAAGACCCAATACGAATGGCGTTCGACTGTCTGGGACCTGAAAACCGACAGCCACGCGACCATCGAAGCCTCCGAGCTGCCATACCACGTCGTCGCCTTTGACTACGGTGTCAAGGTCAACATCCTGCGCATGCTGGTCGAGCGCGGCTGCCGCGTTACTGTCGTGCCGGCGCAAACGCCTGCCGCCGACGTGCTCGCACTGAAGCCGGACGGCGTGTTCCTGTCCAACGGCCCTGGTGATCCGGAGCCATGCGACTACGCGATCCAGGCGATCAAGGACGTGCTGGAAACCGAGATTCCGGTATTCGGCATCTGCCTCGGCCACCAACTGTTGGCTCTGGCCTCCGGCGCCAAGACCCTGAAAATGGGCCACGGCCACCACGGTGCTAACCACCCGGTGCAGGATCTGGACACTGGCGTGGTGATGATCACCAGCCAGAACCACGGTTTTGCGGTAGACGAAGCAACCCTGCCAGCCAACGTGCGTGCGATCCACAAGTCGCTGTTCGACGGCACCCTGCAAGGCATCGAGCGCACTGACAAGAGCGCGTTCAGCTTCCAGGGCCACCCTGAAGCGAGCCCGGGCCCGAACGATGTGGCGCCACTGTTCGACCGCTTCATCAACGAGATGGCCAAGCGACGCTAAGCGTTCGCCTTGAGACTGTAGAGAGAAGCCCTTGAGGGCGGCCCCGAATCCGGCGGCCCCCTCGGGACTTCAGAAATCGATCAAGACGGCTTGCCGACTGACCT
>NZ_JBIUWQ010000105.1:0-8475 GCF_044743525.1 Pseudomonas sp. NPDC087598
TGGGATGCTCTCCTTGCGGATAAATTTAAGGTGCCCGGGAGGCGAAATCGCCCGGTGGGTGCCTGACTGTTATCAAGGAGCGTGCCAGCTTTTGTCAGGTCCCCGGGAGCCGGGGGTGAAACCGCTCTGGGTCGCGGTTTGTGGGATTTTTTACTGGAGATTCAGGGTAAAAGTGCGCAAGAAGTTGCGCAGTACTGCGCAACTTCTTGCGCACTTGGCTACAGGCCACGTAGATCAAGGCTTGCAGGGCATTTTAGTAGTGAAATATTACGACCAACTGCGCAACTTCTTGCGCAGTACGGCTATATGCCATCAGTGAGTGCTATGACGTTTTCTTCAGTGGGCGGACTGGTTGGGAAAAACGGCGCTGAGTGAACACAAAAAACCTGTGGCGAGGGAGCTTGCTCCCGCTGGAGTGCGTAGCGCTCCCTGAGATCTTCGTTACTGCACCATTTTTTGGGGCCGCTGCGCAGCCCAGCGGGAGCAAGCTCCCTCGCCACAAGGGTCAGGTTAGTTCTCAGATTGTTTTCAGACCTAACGCTTCCGCACACTCCTTGAGCGAACGCCGTTGCGTCTCGGCGTACAAGCCCAATTCATCAATGGTCGGGCGCCCCAGCGCCTGTTCGAATGCCTGGCGATTAGAGTGCTCGCCATAATGAGTCTGCGCCGCATCGCCCAGGTTCGACTGAAAAATCCCCGCCGCACTCACCGGCAGGAAATCTTCGTACACCAGCGGTTCAGCTTTCACATGGCCGTTGCGCAACAGATCCTCCAGCGAGGCGTCACCGAGACTACCGGCCGCCACACCTTTTTCCGTAACGAAATAGCGAAAGTAAGCCAGTTCCTGTTCGCGCATGCCCTCGACGCTGTCGGGAAATTCGCCGAAGTGTTGAGTCATCAGTGCGTTGTAGCGTGCGGCGTTGCCTTCGTTGGGGAAATCACCGAGTTCATCGCGGGCAGCATTCAACAAGCGGTCGTACAGCGCACGGCCCTTGGGCGTCAGCGCCGCGCCGCGTTGTTCGATTTCGCCGAAGCGCGCGCTGTGGCTGCCACGGGTTTCATTTTGATCGGTGAACGCGATCGGCTCGTCCAGCGCCTTGAAACTGGTCTGGCGCAACAGGATCGGGCATTGCCGGCGTGGCGGGCCTTCGATCACTGCTTTGGGCGTGATGCCGTGCGCTGGCATCTGCTCCTGTACGGCGTCGATGTCCAGCGTGCGTGGCGTCAGGTGATTGATGTGTGGGCCTTTGAACGCCACCACGTCGGCGATCAGACGGTGTTGGGCGCTGAGTGTCTGGTACTGCGCGGCGGTGACGGTTGCACTGTGATGCCAGCGAAAAGTTTCCAGAGCCTGTAGGACAAACTCTGCCGCTTCGGCCTCATTCAGCCCACCAGCGCTTTCAGCCAGGGCGATCAAGCGCAACGCCGCTGGTGTAAAGATCGAGCGCTTGTTCAGCACTGACTCCGCAAACCCGCGCAGCTCAGGGTCTTTAATCAACTCCAGGCGCAACAACGAAGTAAACACCCGAAACGGACTGACTTGCAGCGCCTCTTCATGCACGGCGCGAAACGCCGTCGAGTGCACCGGCACACCCGCCGGCGTCAGATCGTAATAACCCACCGGTTGCATGCCCATCACCGCGAACAGGCGGGCGAGGGTGGCCAGTTCTGTTGCCGTGCCGACGCGAATGGCGCCATGGCGCTCCATGTCCAGACGTTCGATTTCACCGGTCCGGTCGAGTTGCCGAGCAATCTCTGGTTGCCTGGAAAGCACATCGCGATTGGTTTTTTCGACCAGTTCCATCAGCGCGCCGTACAGCGGCACTTCTTCGCGGTACATGTCGGACATCGCTTTGGAGAAGCGTTGGCGGATCAGGTCGGGGCTGACGAAAGGCTGCACGCTCATGAAAAAAATTCCTGCCACGGTCACGGAATGGATGAGGGAAAAGATCGCAGCCTTCTCACACGCGAGCAAACGAAGAATCCTACGAACTTCATTCTGCCAACGACTGATCCACCAGTTCGATCCAGTGCCTGACAGGGGTACGTCCGGCGCTGGCGAGGTGACTCTGGCAACCGACATTGGCGGTCACAATCAGTTCGGGGCGGCCGCTCTCCAGCGCGTTGAGGCGGTTGTCGCGCAATTGCCGGGCGAGCGCCGGTTGCGTCAGTGAATAAGTGCCCGCCGAGCCGCAGCACAAGTGGCCGTCGGGCACAGCGGTGAGGTTGAAGCCGAGGCGGGTCAACAGCGCTTCCACCGCGCCGCCGAGTTTCAGCGCATGTTGCAGGGTGCAGGGGCAATGTACGGCGATCCGCCGCTCAGTGGCCGCGCAGATTTGCTCTAGCGGTTCTTGCGCGAGGATCTGCACCAGATCCACCGTCAGTTCGCTGATCCGCCGCGCCTTGGCGGCGTAGGCCGGATCACCTTCCAGCAAATGCCCGTAATCCTTGATGAATGCGCCACAACCGCTGGCAGTCTGCACGATGGCTTCGGCGCCGTGTTGCAGGTGTGGCCACCAGGCATCGATGTTCTGCCGGGCACGGTCGAGGCCTTTGGCCTGGGCGTCGAGGTGATAATCCAGCGCGCCGCAACAACCTGCCTCGGCCACCGGTGTGACACTGATCCCGAGTCGATCGAGCACCCGCGCCGTCGCTTCATTGGTATTGGGTGAAAGCCCCGGTTGCACGCAGCCTTCAAGCAGCAACACCCGGCGCGAGTGGCGTGGTACTGGACGCGAACCCGCAGTCGGTAGATGTTGCGGCAGCTTGTTTTCAAACATTCGTGGCAACAGCGGGCGGAACGTGGTGCCGACGCGCAGCAATCCTTTGAACAACCCCGGATTCGGCGCCAATGCGCGCAAGCCCTCACGCAACAAGCGCTGTGCTGCCGGGCGCGGCACCGCGTGATCGACCACCGCCCGGCCAATGTCGAGCAAGTTGTGATAATCGACGCCGGACGGGCAGGTGGTTTCGCAATTGCGGCACGACAGGCAACGGTCCAGATGCAGTTGTGTCTGCGCGGTTGCTGGTGCGCCTTCGAGCACTTGTTTGATCAGGTAGATGCGCCCGCGCGGGCCATCGAGTTCATCGCCGAGCAATTGATATGTCGGGCAGGTCGCGTTGCAAAAGCCGCAATGCACGCAAGTGCGCAGGATCTTTTCCGCCTCGGCGGCGCGGGGCAGCTTTCGGGATTGCTCGCTGAGGGTGGTTTGCATGGCTAGAACTCCGCGTACATCCGGCCGGGGTTGAACAGCCCTTGCGGGTCGAGTTGTGCCTTGAGTTGCCGGTGATAGCGCAGCAGCGTCGCGGGCAAAGGCTGGAACGGTGTGTCGCGGGCGCCGTGGGTGAAGCAAGTGGCGTGGCCGCCGAGTTCCTGGGCGAGGATATGCAGGTGCTGGCTGTCCGATTTCAACCAGCGTTGCGCGCCGGCCCAGTCGATCAGTTGCTCGCCGGGCAGGTCGAGTGGGCCGAGATTGTTCGGCAATGACAACCGCCACAGCGGCAGTCCTTCGTCAAAGAATGGCAGACGTTGCTCGTTCAAATCGCGCCAGAACACTGAGTCCAATGGCTCGCCCCCCAAGCGTTGGTGTGCCGCCGTCACCGAGCCTTCGCCGCCCTCCAGTCGCAGGTACAGACTGTTGCCATCGTGGCACGCCGCGCTGATTGGCAACGGTTGCTGGCCCCATTCGGCGAGATTGGCCAGTGCCCGTGCGCAATCGATATCGAGGCGGATGCTCAGGCACTGGCGGGGTTTGGGCAGGACCTTCAGCGAGACTTCGGTCAGCACACCGAGACAGCCATAACTGCCGGCCATCAGCCGCGAGAGGTCATAACCTGCGACGTTTTTCATCACCTCGCCGCCAAAACGCAAGTGTTGGCCGAGACCGGTGATCACCCGCGTGCCGAGGACGAAATCACGTACCGAGCCCGACCATGGCCGTCGAGGGCCGGACAATCCGGCGGCGATCATGCCGCCGACCGTGGCGCTGTCGCCGAACGACGGCGGCTCGCACGGCAACATCTGCCCGGCGGCATCTAGCGCCGCGAACAACTCGGACAACGGTGTACCGGCGCGCACGCTGACCACCAGTTCGGTCGGGTCATAGCGCACTATGCCGCGATGCACGCGCGTATCAAGCACTTCACCGGCGACCTCACGCCCAAGAAACGCCTTGCTGTTGCCGCCCTGAATCTTCAGCGGCGTGGCATTGGCCCGTGCTTCATTGACTTGGTCGAGCAGGGCGTCGACAGCGTCGAAATCGGCCATCAGAAACGCTCCAGCTCGGGAAACGGCAGTTGCCCGGCGTGAATGTGCATCGCACCGAACTCGGCGCAGCGATGCAGGGTCGGGATGTTCTTGCCGGGGTTGAGCAGGCCTTGCGGATCGAACGCGGCTTTTACGGCGTGGAACAGGCTCAGTTCGTCATTGTTGAATTGCGCGCACATCTGATTGATTTTCTCGCGGCCTACCCCGTGTTCGCCGGTGATGCTGCCGCCAACGTGCACACACAATTCGAGAATCTTGCCGCCGAGGGCTTCGGCGCGGTGCAGCTCACCGGGCTGGTTGGCGTCGAACAGGATCAGCGGGTGCATATTGCCGTCGCCGGCATGAAATACGTTGGCCACGCGCAAGCCGTATTCCTCGCCAAGGCGCGCGATGCCTTGCAGCACGCCGGGCAGTTCGCGACGTGGAATGGTGCCGTCCATGCAGTAATAATCCGGCGACAAGCGGCCGATGGCCGGGAAGGCATTTTTGCGCCCGGCCCAGAAACGCACGCGTTCGGCTTCGTCACGGGCCTGGCGCACTTCGGTAGCGCCGGCCGCGGTCATGACCTCGCGCACCCGTTGGCAGTCGTCGTGGACATCGGCTTCGACGCCGTCGAGTTCGCACAGCAGGATGGCCTCGGCGTCGACCGGGTAGCCGGCGTGGATAAAGTCTTCGGCAGCGCGAATCGCCAGGTTGTCCATCATCTCCAGCCCGCCGGGAATAATCCCAGCGGCAATGATTTCGGCGACGGCACGCCCGGCCTTTTCCACGGAGTCGAAACTGGCCAGCAGTACCTTGGCGACTTGCGGTTTGGGCAGCAGTTTGACGGTGACTTCGGTGATGATCCCCAGCAGACCTTCAGAACCGGTGAACAGTGCGAGCAAGTCGAAGCCCGGAGAATCAAGGGCCTCGGAGCCCAGGGTCAGGCGTTCGCCTGCGATGGTCAGTACTTCGATTTTCAGCAGGTTGTGCACGGTCAGACCGTACTTGAGGCAATGCACGCCACCAGCGTTTTCAGCGACGTTGCCACCGATCGAGCAGGCGATTTGCGAAGAAGGGTCCGGCGCGTAATACAAACCGAACGGCGCGGCCGCCTGGGAGATCGCCAGATTGCGCACACCGGGTTGAACACGGGCGGTGCGGGCGGCGGGGTCGATGTGCAGGATGTTGTTGAAGCGCGCCATGACCAGCAGCAGGCCTTTTTCCAGCGGTAACGCACCGCCGGACAATCCGGTGCCGGCGCCCCGGGCGACTACCGGAATGTTTTGTTGGTGGCAGAGTTTGAGCAGGGTCTGGACCTGTTCGAGTCGATGGGGCAGGGCGACCAGCATCGGCGTGGTGCGGTAGGCGGAGAGACCGTCGCACTCATAGGGTTTGAGCTCTTCTTCGCGCCAGAGAATGTCGAGATCCGGCACGGCGCGCTGCAAGGCCTTGAGCAGATCGGCCTTGTTCACATCCGGCAACGGGCCGTCGAGGCGTTCGTCGTAAAGAATATTCATCTCAACCCCGAAGCCTTTGCAGGAGAAACGCCTTTCTGTGGCGAGGGAGCGCATTTATCCCAGAGTTCATTTCTGGTTTCCGAGGAAGTCCCGGTACAGCCGTGCGGTATTCCCCGGCTGCTCGACCATTGGCATATGCCCGACGCCATCCCACACGTCTACCTGCAAATTGGCGATGCCCTTGCTCCAGATTGGCACACTGCTGACGTCGATCAGCCGATCCTTGCGCCCCCACAGCAGCAGCGCGGGGCATTTGATGTCGGCCAGTTTCGGCTCCATCGGCGGGCTGGCGCGGAAGTCACGGAAGATTTCCTCCAGATCATCGCGTTGTTGTTCATAGCGCTGAGCAATCGCGTCCAGTACCAGCTTCGGCACCCACGGCGGCGAAGCCATGGTCATTGCATAAAACTGGCGGAATTCCTCCCGGGAATTGATCAGAAACGGGTTATGCCCACGGGCCAGGTGGCGCTCCATGTCGCTGGCCTCCGGTGCCGTGACACCGGCCGGGTCGATCAGCGCCACCGAGGCAATGCGCTCCGGATACGTCGCCGCCAGCCACGCCGCGATGTAACCGCCCATGGAGTTGCCGATCACATGCACTTTCTCCACGCCGCAGACATCCAGCAACTGGATCATGCGCTTGGCCTGCAACGGAATGTCATAGCCGCCGCCGGCCTTGAAGCCGGTTTCACCGTGGCCCGCCAAGTCGGGAATGATCACTCGATACTGGCGCACGAAATGCCGGGAAAACCGCAGCCACAGGTTCTTGTCGGCGCTGTAACCGTGCAGCATCAGGATCGCACTAGCCGCCTCGTAAGGCCCACCTTGCCAGGTCGACACCGTCATCTCGGCAATCGGCACTTCGATCTTGTGCAGTTTGTACAACTTGGCCTCGATGGCCATGTTCAGGTCATACAGCCAGTGGCCAACTGCCGGATAACTCAACCAGCTCCAGGCCACGAACACTGCGAGGGCGACAAACAGCAAAAGCATCGACGTCTTCCTTTTACGTAGTCAGGACAGAATGTGGTCGGCTGGTTTCAGCGCTCGGGTCAAGCGGTGATAGCTGAAACTGAAGCCGGGAAACATCGCGATCACATGACCGCTCTTGCTTTGATACCAACTGTGACAACCACCGGACTTCCACACCGTGCGTTCCATTTCCCGGTGGATCATTTCAGTGTAGGTACGTTCTGCCTCGGGGCGCACTTCGATACTGCGCAGGCCTTTGGCTTGCACGGTGCGGATGCAGTCGAGGATGTAGTTCATTTGCGACTCGATGATGAACAGCGCCGACGTGTGGCCAATGCCGGTGTTGGGGCCGGTGACGATAAACAGGTTGGGAAATTCCGGCAGGCTGGTGCCCAGATAGGCACGGGGATATTCGGCCCAGACATCTCTGAGTTGCACGGCGTTTTTTCCGCTGACCGGGTAGGAAATCACTCCGTCGGTGGCGTCGTAACCGGTCGACCAGACGATCAGGTCAACATCGATGTGCTGGCCGTCCTGAGTGTTGATCCCGCTTTCGTCAATCGATGCGATGCCTTGATCGCGGGTGTGCAGCGTGACGTTGGTGCGGGTCAGCGCCGGATAATAAGTGCTGGAGACCAGCACCCGTTTGCAGCCGATGGTGAAGTCGGGAATGAGCTTTTGCTGGAGTGCCGGATCGGGCACCTGGCGTTTGAGAAAACCCAGCGCTTGGTTCTGCACCATGTGAATCGCCGATTTCGAGTATTTGAAGGCGATCACCCGGGTTTCGAACTGCCAGTAGATCAGCCAGCGCAGCAGTTTGTAGGCGGGCTTCAGGCCGAGTAGCCAGCGTTGAAATGGTCCGAAGACGCGATCCCCGCGTGGCAACACCCAGTGCGGTGTTCGCTGAAACACATGCAGTTGCTCCACCTGCGGAGCAATTGCCGGAATCACCTGCGCGGCGCTGGCACCGCTGCCGACGATGGCCACACGTTTACCGCGATAGTCGTAGCTGTGGTCCCAATTGTTGGTATGAAAGGTCTTGCCCTGAAAGCGATCTTGCCCGGGGAAGTGCGGGATCACCGGTTGGCTCAACGGCCCGGTGGCATTGATCAGAAACTGCGCGTAGTACGTGCCTTTGCCGGCAGTGTGCACGGCCCAGCGTTTTTGCGCATCGTCCCACTCGACGCGCTCGACATCGGCTTGCAATTCCACCCGCTCACGCAGGCCGAACTGGTCGATGACGTGTTCGGTGTAGCGGTGTAACTCTGCCTGTCCGGCGAACATCTGCGACCAGCGGTAGGGCGCGAACGACAGCGAATACAGCGGCGACGGCACATCCACCGCCGCACCGGGGTAGGTGTTCTGGCACCAGGTGCCGCCGAAGAAGTCGCGGCGTTCCAGCAAGCGAAAATCGTCGATCCCGGCCTTGAGCAGGTTGACCGCCGCGCACTGGCCGCCAAAACCGCTGCCGATGATCAACACTTGGTAGGTCTGCATGGGCCTCCTTCTTATAGTTGTTTTTCCGTTTTCATCCTTTCATGTATAGCCAAATATTTGCACTGTGTGATCCGAAATCCTTGTTGAGCTGCGGCACGCTGCGATCTTTTGATTCTAAAAAAAGATCAAAAGATCGCAGCGTGCCGCAGCTCCTTGTATCTCGACTATCGCTCCGTCAGGAGCGATAGTTCTCGACTGATCATCGAGGGAGGGACTTGGAAGCCGTGCAGCTCCTTAGGC
>NZ_JBIUWQ010000106.1:0-5650 GCF_044743525.1 Pseudomonas sp. NPDC087598
TGAGTCCTGTCGCTTCGGGCATGCTGGAAAACCTTAACCGAGAGCAAAGGTCTCGGAGCTTGATAAAGAAATAAGGCAGTGACGATATGTCGCAGCAATCAATCGCGCTGATTTTATGGCTAAACACCCTGCAAGTAAAATTCCTATAGCGAAATTATTTATTGGAATAAGGACATAGCGCACCTCCGATGCCCTGCAGCCCATGCGTAGCGGGCATTAGCCGGGTTTACGTGAATTATGTTTTGTAGGAAACGTAACGAACATAGTTGCGGCTAAATGATAATTAATATCGTTTGGAGTGGTTTTGTAACTGTTTAACGGGTTGGCAGTTGGGAAGTTGTCTTACTTGCACATTACTGCAAGTAGCGACGGCGCCCGTTTTACCCGATTTTTCTGACGCCGATACCGCTCTGGATCAATGTTTTGTCTCGCCGCCGACGCTTTTCCTGTGGGAGCGAGCCTGCTCGCGAAAGCGGTGGATCAGTCAGCGCATTTGCAAGCTGACAGAAAGGCTTCGCGAGCAGGCTCGCTCCCACAAGGGATTTGTTGTGTCTTTGAGATTCCTACAGGCAAAAAAACGCCCCGAACCATTCGGGGCGTCAGTTTTTCGGCTCTGCGGTTAGCTTTCTATACGATCCGCAGAGGCCGTTTGCTCAGGCGAAGCAGAATCAGTGGAACTGTTCTTCTTCAGTCGAACCGGTCAGTGCGGTTACCGAAGACGAGCCACCCTGGATCACGGTGGTCATGTCGTCGAAGTAGCCGGTGCCCACTTCTTGCTGGTGAGCCACGAAGGTGTAACCCTTGGCGGCGTCAGCGAATTCCTGCTCTTGCAGCTTCACGTAGGCAGTCATGTCGTTGCGGGCGTAGACGTGCGCCAGGTTGAACATGCTGGGCCACATGTTGTGAATGCCGGCCAGGGTGATGAACTGGTGCTTGTAACCCATGGCGGACAGTTCGCGCTGGAACTTGGCGATGGTCGCGTCGTCCAGGTTTTTCTTCCAGTTGAAGGAAGGCGAGCAGTTGTACGACAGCAGTTGGTCCGGGTATTCCTTCTTGATCGCTTCAGCGAAGCGACGAGCCTCGTCCAGATCCGGCTTGGCGGTTTCGCACCAGATCAGGTCGGCGTAAGGAGCGTAAGCCAGGCCACGAGCGATCGCTTGATCCAGACCTGCACGAACCTTGTAGAAACCTTCCTGAGTACGTTCGCCAGTCACGAACGGCTGGTCGTACGGGTCGCAATCGGAAGTCAGCAGGTCAGCGGCGTTGGCGTCGGTACGAGCCAGAATGATGGTCGGCGTACCGGCAACGTCAGCAGCCAGACGTGCAGCGGTCAGCTTCTGTACGGCTTCCTGAGTAGGCACCAGTACCTTGCCGCCCATGTGACCGCATTTTTTCACGGAAGCCAGTTGGTCTTCGAAGTGAACGCCGGCGGCGCCTGCTTCGATCATGCTCTTCATCAGCTCGTAGGCGTTCAGCACGCCGCCGAAACCGGCTTCAGCGTCAGCCACGATCGGTGCGAAGTAGTCGATGTAGCCGTCGTCGCCCGGGTTTTTGCCGGCTTTCCACTGGATCTGGTCAGCACGACGGAACGAGTTGTTGATGCGCTTGACCACGGTTGGAACCGAATCCACCGGGTACAGCGACTGGTCCGGGTACATCGATTCTGCGGAGTTGTTGTCCGCAGCAACCTGCCAGCCCGACAGGTAGATTGCCTGGATACCGGCCTTGACCTGCTGAACAGCCTGGCCGCCGGTCAGGGCGCCCATGCAGTTGACGAAATCTTTCTCTGGACGGAAGGATGGCTTGGCACCCTGGGTGACCAGGTTCCACAGCTTCTCGGCGCCCATTCTTGCAAAAGTGTGCTCAGGCTGAACCGAGCCACGCAGACGGACGACGTCAGCAGCGGAATAAGTGCGAGTCACGCCTTTCCAGCGCGGGTTTTCAGCCCAGTCTTTTTCAAGGGCTGCAATTTGCTGTTCGCGTGTCAGTGCCATGGAGATAAACCTCGTCGCGTCTTTATGAAAAGTTGTTCTGCGGTGGAAAATTCCTGCGCTCGCTGACCAGAAGCTTAGGTGGTCAGGTCGGGTTCGGCGGGGGAGGCGACGGGATGAACGATGGGCTCGAGGGGAAGTGAGCAGGTAAAGGCGAAACTGGCGGGCGCATTCGGGCGTCGTGGGCCTTTATACGAACTACAGTGTGATGCCGGGTTACCTAATTACGCTTCCGTCCCTCGGGACAACTTCGTTCCAGTCGGCAACCTCGTCAAACACACCTTGTGGGCGGTACAGACACGAAACGGTTCGCGGGGGTAGGTGCGAACATCGCTTCGAAGGCCCTTGCCAGGGCCTCTGATTAGCGGGAGCGAGGCCATCATGCCTTCGCTTTTTTGCCTCGTCAAACGTTTTGTAGTGCTTTTTTTCAAGCACTACATCTTTCGTCTAATACGACTAATCAGTCAGTTTTCGGTGCTTTAGTCCAAGGCATCGACTTTGACCCGCAAGGTCATGTCATCCCGGCCTTGAGTCGAGTAGCTGCGGGCCAGGCCCTGTTTGTCAGCCTGAGTCTGGCGATTCACGCCGGCCAGTGTGATCCATTCACCCAGGCGTCCGCTGACTGTTGTGTCGGTGCTTTGCACGTTCACTACATCGGGACGTTCCTGGCTCATGCGGTCACGGTTGGTACTGATCGCCAGATGAACGATGTCGCCGGTGACGCTGGCGGTGACATAGAAACCCTGGGTGACGTTGCGGTATTGGGTCTGGCTGCTGTAATCGCCGTAGGAATTGCTCTGGCTGCTGGTGATTGGCACGCTCTGGCCGACCTGGATCAGCGCCGGCATGCCGTCAGTCGCTTGCACTTGCTGCACGCCGCCGTCGCGGCTGGCGGTACTGCGGCTGATGATGCGCGTCTGCGCGCCGTTGACTGAATAACCTTCGTCGCCACGACCGTTGTTTTCGTTGGTGTCGACCGTGATCAGCAGGCGTTTCGGTGCGGTGTCGAGCTGGGTGATCAGTGCCTTGAGTTCTTGAATCTTGTCCGGTTCGGCCTTGATGATCAGTTGATTGCCATAGGCGCTGACCTGACCGTCCTTGCCGAGAAAGTCTTGCGCCATCGGCAGCATGTCGGTGCTGGTACGGTAATTGAGAGGCACGATTTCTGTGGCTGCCATCACCGAAAAACTGCAACCGAGCAGCAGGGTGGTGAGCAGGGTGCGTAGGGACATGTCCGTTATCTCCGCTTTCGAAAGGCTTGATATTGCCAGTTTGTCGGCCCGGGGTGGGGCAAGTTGAATCGTAGACAGCAAAACGCCCCGGCATCCGAAAATGGCGGGGCGTTTTGAGGGTGTTCACATACCGCTTTTTGTGGCGAGGGAGCTTGCTCCCGCTGGGCTGCGCAGCAGGCCCCGCTTTTCCTGGCGAAGAGCGAGGGCCGCTTCGCGCCCCAGCGGGAGCAAGCTCCCTCGCCACAGGGTTTCATGGGCCACAGAATCGCCAGAGATCAGAGGACCTCTGCCAATCAGGCTGAATGGCGAACCATGTCGACATGCGGAATCCCGGCTTCGAGGAATTCCTCGCTGACCAGGCTGAAGCCCAGGCGCTCATAGAACGCCGTGGCCTGCACCTGCGCGCTGAGCATTTGCTCTTTCAAGCCGCGCGCTTCCGCTTCGGCAATCACCGCTTGCATCAGCGCATCACCGACCTTCATCCCGCGCCAGTCTTTCAGCACCGAAACCCGGCCGATGTGCCCGTCGGGCAACAGGCGCGCAGTGCCAATCGGAAAGTCGCCTTCGAACGCCAGAAAATGCACCGCAGTCGCGTCATCCGCGTCCCATTCCAGCTCAGGGGGTACCGATTGTTCGGCGATGAACACCGTTTCACGAATGCGCCGGATCTCGGCGTTGTCCTTTTGCCAGTCTGCGACACGTACGCGAATCTTATTCATCGGCGAACCCCAGGCTGCCTTGCTTGACCAGTTCGCACAGCAGGCCACGACCGTCTTCATCGTTCAGCCATTCACCGAGGTTTTCGGTGTGCAGGGCATCGGCGGCACAGATCAGCTTCAGCAATTCGCGCAGTTTGCCCGGCAGATAACGGCTCTGACCGCTGGCGAACAGCAGCAGATCGTCGTCGACTTCCGACCAGGCCAGACGCGCGCTTGGGTTGCGGATCAGTATCGCGCCATCCTGCAGGGCGCTGAGGAAGTCTTCTTCCTCGACTTCTTCCGGACCGACTACCAGTTCCGGGTAGCGCGGCTCGGTCATGTATTGGCCGAACCAGGTCAGCAACAGGCGTTCGTCGCTCATGTGTTCGGCGAGCAGGCTCTTCAGGCGATCCAGCGCGTCATGTTGAATCTGGTGCGGATCGGCTGCTGGCTGCGCGTCGGCATCGGTGTAGCGCTCTTCGTCAGTCAGGAACTGGCTGAGGAAGTCAGTGAAGTGGGTCAGCACTTCAGAGGCGCTCGGTGCGCGGAAGCCAACCGAATAGGTCATGCAGTTGTCGACCGCGACACCGCAGTGGGCCAGACGCGGCGGCAGGTAGAGCATGTCGCCCGGTTCCAGCACCCACTCTTCGGTCTCGTGGAATTCAGCGAGGATGCGCAAGTCCGCGTGTTGCAGCAGCGGGCTCTCGGAGTCGCACATCTGGCCGATTTTCCAGTTGCGCTTGCCGTGACCTTGCAGCAGGAACACGTCGTAGTTGTCGAAGTGCGGACCGACGCTGCCACCCGGGGCGGCGAAGCTGATCATCACGTCATCGACGCGCCAGCTCGGCAGGAAGCGGAAGTTTTCCAGCAGCTCGCTGACTTCCGGGACGAACTGGTCAACGGCTTGAACCAGCAGGGTCCACTCTTTTTCCGGCAATTTGCTGAATTCGTCTTCAGCGAACGGGCCGCGACGCAGTTCCCAAGGGCGCTCGCCGTGCTCGATCACCAGGCGCGATTCGACTTCTTCTTCCAGGGCCAGGCCGGCCAGTTCGTCGGCGTCGATCGGGCTTTCGAAGTCAGGAATCGCCTGACGGATCAGCAGTGGCTTTTTCTGCCAGTAGTCGCGCAGGAATTCGCGCGCCGTGAGACCGCCCAGAAGTTGAAGAGGAATATCGGAATTCATATGTAACCTATTGAAAAAAAGCACTTTTCAGACGGGAATAAAAACGCCCGGCGCGGCCGGGCGTCTCAAACGGGTCAAGCGGTCGATCAGATGCGTTTGGCTTGTGCTACAGCGTTGCCGATGTAGTTGGCCGGGGTCAGTTGCTTGAGCTCTGCTTTCGCTGCGGCTGGCATGTCCAGGCCGTCGATGAAAGTCTGCAACGCTTCAGGGCTGATGCCCTTGCCGCGGGTCAGTTCTTTGAGCTTCTCGTACGGGTTTTCGATGTTGTAACGACGCATCACGGTCTGGATAGGCTCAGCCAATACTTCCCAGCAAGCGTCGAGGTCAGCGGCAATCTTCTGCTCGTTGAGCTCCAGTTTGCTGATGCCTTTGAGGCTGGCTTCGTAGGCAATCACGCTGTGGGCGAAGCCGACGCCGAGGTTGCGCAGTACGGTGGAGTCGGTCAGGTCGCGCTGCCAGCGGGAGATCGGCAGTTTGCTCGCCAGGTGCTGGAACAGGGCGTTGGCGATACCCAGGTTGCCTTCGGAGTTTTCGAAGTCGATCGGG
>NZ_JBIUWQ010000106.1:5660-8370 GCF_044743525.1 Pseudomonas sp. NPDC087598
GGTCGACGAACCGATTTCGCCAGCGATGGTGCGCTGCTTGAAATAACCCAGGGAGATGTAGCCCCAGATGTCACGGTCGAAGTCGATCAGGATGGTGTTGAAGCGCGCAATCGCGTCGAACAGCTCGGCAATGTAGTCGTGCGGTTCGATCTGTGTGGTGTACGGGTTGAAACCCAGACCCAGCTCGTCTTCGATGAAGGCGCGGGCATTGGCTTCCCAGTCGATCTGCGGGTAGGCCGACAGGTGCGCGTTGTAGTTGCCGACAGCGCCGTTGATCTTGCCCAGCAGCGGCACGGCAGCGACTTGAGCGATCTGGCGCTCGAGACGGTAAACCACGTTCGCCAGCTCTTTGCCCAAAGTGGTTGGGGAGGCTGGTTGGCCGTGGGTGCGCGACAGCATCGGCACGTCGGCGAAACGGATGGCCAGTTCGCGGATGGCGTTGGCAGTCTGACGCATCAGCGGCAGCATCACGTCGTCACGGCCTTCGCGCAGCATCAGGGCGTGGGACAGGTTGTTGATGTCTTCGCTGGTGCAGGCAAAGTGGATGAACTCGCTGACCTTGGCCAGCTCCGGCAGCTTGGCCGCCTGCTCTTTGAGCAAGTATTCGATCGCTTTGACGTCGTGGTTGGTGGTGCGCTCGATCTCTTTGACGCGCTCGGCGTGCTCCAGCGAGAAGTTTTCAGCCAGTTCATTGAGAACGGCGTTGGCCTCGGCGGAGAAGGCTGGCACTTCCGGGATACCGGCGTGAGCGGCGAGGCGCTGGAGCCAGCGCACTTCAACCAGAACGCGGGCACGGATCAGGCCGTACTCGCTGAAAATCGGGCGCAGGGCCGGGGGTGTGCCGGCGGAGCGGCCGTCAACAGGGGACACCGCCGTGAGCGAAGAAAGCTGCATGGGGTGTTCTCGGACAGTCGGGCAACGAAATGGGGCGCGTATCATACATGAAAAAATCCGCCGGTCCGTTGCCAACTGACCGGCGTATTACGCGTTACAGACTACAAAGCTTTTATTGCGCGGCGTTTACTCGCTGCGCATCAACGGATACAGCTCTTTGAGCAATTTGCGACGGCTGATCACCAATTGCCAGCGGTGGCCGCCGAGCTGTCGCCACAGGCGCGCCGAACGGATACCGGCGAGCAGCAGGGCGCGGATCTTCGAGGCGTTGCTCGGCTGTTGCAGATTGCGCATGTCGCCGTGCACCTGAATGCGTTGGCGCAGCGTGCTCAAGGTGTCCTGATACAGCGCACCGCAGGCGGCAACCACGTTTTCGTGGGCCGGGCCGAAGTGTTCGACCTGCGATTGAATCTGCGGCAGGCGCTTGCCGATCACGTCGAGCATGTCGCCGCGCTTGGCCAGTTGCCGCTCAAGACCGAGCATCGACAGCGCATAGCGCAACGGCTCGCGCTGCAAAGTGCTCGGGTCGCGCTCAAGTGCGCCGATCAGTGCGCGATAGCCCTCGCGAAGGTTAAGGTCGTCGCCGCCGTACACGTCCAGTGTGTCTTTCGGGTCGCGCACCAGCAGGCTGCCGAGCATGCAGCTCAGGCCGGCCTCGCTGGTCTGGCCGGTCTTGGCGATCCGGTCAACCAGCACAGCGGCGAGAAACACGCCGCCGAGCGCCGTCAGTTGCTCCTGAGTCGGGCTCATGCCTGGCCGCTCCACGGCTCGGCGACTTCGATCACGCCGCCGCCGAGGCAGATTTCACCGTCGTAGAACACCACCGATTGACCCGGCGTGACCGCGCGTTGCGGCTCGTCGAACACGGCGCGGTAACCGTTTGCGGTTTTTTCCAGGGTGCAGGCCTGATCGCTCTGGCGATAACGCACTTTAGCGGTCAGCCGCAGCGGCTGGCTCAAGTCGATCGGGTTAACCCAATAGATTTCCGAAGCGAGCAGGGCGCTGGAGAACAGCCACGGGTGGTTGTTGCCCTGGCCGACGATCAGCTCGTTGGTGTCCAGATCCTTGCGCAGCACGTACCACGGCTCATCGCCGGCGTCTTTCAGGCCGCCGATCCCAAGGCCCTGGCGCTGACCGATGGTGTGGTACATCAAGCCGTGGTGACGGCCGATGACTTCGCCTTCGGTGGTTTTGATTTCGCCCGGTTGTGCCGGCAGATATTGCTTGAGGAAGTCGCTGAAACGACGCTCGCCGATGAAGCAGATCCCGGTGGAATCCTTCTTCTTGGCGGTCGCCAGCTCGTATTTCTCGGCAATTGCGCGCACTTCCGGCTTTTCCAGTTCGCCGACCGGGAACAGCGTCTTGGCGATCTGTTCGCCGCCGACGGCGTGCAGGAAGTAGCTTTGGTCCTTGTTCGGATCGAGGCCCTTGAGCAGCTCGGTACGGCCGTCGATGTCGCGGCGGCGCACGTAGTGGCCGGTGGCGATCAGGTCGGCGCCAAGCATCATGGCGTAGTCGAGGAACGCCTTGAATTTGATCTCGCGGTTGCACAGGATGTCCGGGTTCGGCGTGCGCCCGGCCTTGTATTCGGCCAGGAAGTGCTCGAACACGTTGTCCCAGTACTCGGCGGCGAAGTTGGCGGTGTGCAGCTTGATACCGATCTTGTCGCACACAGCCTGCGCATCCGCCAGATCGTCCATGGCGGTGCAGTATTCCGTTCCGTCGTCTTCTTCCCAGTTCTTCATGAACAGGCCTTCCACCTCATAACCCTGCTCGATCAGCAGGAGAGCGGAAACGGATGAGTCCACGCCGCCGG
>NZ_JBIUWQ010000107.1:0-7982 GCF_044743525.1 Pseudomonas sp. NPDC087598
AACCCTTGTAGTGGCCTGCGATGGAGATCAGTTCAGCGCTCAATTGCTGACAGAAAATCCGCGCCTTGGTGTCGCCCTTGACCCCGGCCAGCGCACGACCGCGCATCGGGCCGTATACATGGATGTTGCCATCGGCGAGAAGTTCCGCCCCCGGACTGACCGAGGACACCACCACCAGATCGCCACCCTGGGCATATATCTGTTGGCCACCACGTACTGGCGTGGTGATTACGCGGGTCGCTTTGATGGTCGGTTCAGGCGGTTTTTCCGGTTTCTTTTTGACTTCGGCTTCCGGGGTTTCCAGCGGTCGCTCACGGGCGCCGGACGGCGGCAGCACCGGAATGTCGATGGCGATGGCGGCGGCGATGTCTTCGATGCGGCTGGCACGAATCGCCAGGGTGCGCAGACCATGTTGGCGGCACACGCGCATCAGGCCCGGCAGATCGACGGCGCCTTCGCTCGGCGGCAGTTTGTCCAGCGCCAGAACCAGCGGCGCGTTACTGAAGAAGTTCGGCGCCTGGGCGACTTTGGCGGCCAATTGCCGATCGAGGCTTTCGAGGTCGTTACGGGCCAGTTCCAGCACAGTGATGGCCAGCATGCTGCCCTTGAGCTGGAATACGGGATCTTGGTCTAACGGTTCGGTTTGGCTCATGTCGGCATACAACGGCTTGTCACTAAAAGTGCCGAGACTTATAACGAGAACGCCCGCGAGCCGCAAGCCGGGTCGAACGATGTAGAATGCGCGGCCACTGTATTTACGGAAGCTTTAATGGATCGCCCGCGTTTTCGAAGAGCATTTCTTTCTCCACGCTTCTGGCCGCTCTGGTGCGGTCTGGGGCTTTTATGGCTGATCGTGCAGTTGCCGTATCCGGCCTTGCTGACCATCGGTCGAGTTTTGGGCGCGTTGATGTATCGCGTGGCCGGCGACCGGCGGCGCATCGCCAAGCGCAATCTTGAGTTGTGCTTCCCGGAAAAATCCGCCGCCGAGCGCAAACGCCTGCTCAAGGAAAACTTCGCCTCCACTGGCATCGCGTTTTTCGAGATGGCCATGAGTTGGTGGTGGTCCCGCGAGCGTCTGGCCAAGCTGGCTCACGTCGAAGGCCTGGAGCATTTGCAAAAGGCCCGGCGCGAAGGCAAAGGCGTGATCCTGATGGCGGCGCATTTCACCACGCTGGAAATCGGCGCGGCGTTGCTCGGTCAACAGCACACCATCGACGGCATGTACCGCGAACACAAAAACCCGTTGTTCGATTTCATCCAGCGTCAGGGCCGCGAGCGGCACAACCTCGATTCGCTGGCGGTGGAGCGCGACGACGTGCGCGGCATGCTCAAGTTGCTGCGCTCGGGCCGGGCGATCTGGTACGCACCGGATCAGGACTACGGCGCCAAGCAAAGTATTTTTGTGCCGCTGTTTGGCATTCAGGCGGCGACCGTGACTGCGACCACCAAATTTGCCCGCTTGGGCAAGGCGCTGGTGGTGCCGTTCACTCAGGAGCGTCTGGCCGACGGCAGCGGTTATCGCCTGACGATTCACCCGCCGCTGGAAGATTTCCCCGGCGAGAGCGAAGAGGCCGATTGCATCCGTATCAATCAGTGGGTAGAAAGCGCTCTGCGAGCCTGCCCCGAGCAATACCTGTGGGCACATCGCCGCTTCAAGAGCCGTCCACCGGGCGAGCCGAAGCTGTACGCCAAACGCGGTTGATTGATCCATCCTTTTAAGCACCATGGAGTGTTGCGATGAGCCCAACTGAGCCGGTTACAGGTTTGATTCTTTCCGGCGGCGGGGCTCGGGCGGCGTATCAGGTGGGGGTGTTGGCGGCGATTGCCGAGTTGTTGCCGCTGGGCGCCGACAATCCGTTTCCGGTGATCGTCGGCACCTCGGCCGGGGCGATCAACGCCGTGAGCCTGGCCAGTGGCGCGACGGATTTTCGCGCCGCCATCGAACGCCTGACGCTGTTCTGGCAAGGCTTTCGCAGCCATCGCGTGTTGCGTAGTGACTGGCCGGGGGTGATCCGCCAGGCCAGCCGCTTCGTCAGCCACAGCTTGCTCGGCATGGGCCGGCACCTGCCGGTGGCGCTGCTCAACAGTTCGCCGCTGCGCGATCTGCTCAATGAAAAACTGCACATGCCCGGCATCGCCGAGTCCATCGCGCGCAAGCAATTGCACGCGGTGGCGGTGACTGCGTTCGGCTATGAGTCGGGGCAGGCGGTCACGTTCTATCAGGGCGGCGGCAAGATCGATTCGTGGCTGCGGCATCGGCGCATCGGTGTGCCGACGCAATTGTCGGTGGAGCATCTGTTGGCCAGTTCGGCGATTCCGCTGCTGTTCGCGCCGGTGAAACTGGGCGATGAATATTTTGGCGACGGTGCGGTGCGGCAATCGGCGCCGATCAGTCCTGCGCTGCACCTTGGCGCCAGTCGCGTGCTGGTGGTCGGTGTCAGCGGCAACCCGCGCGGGTTTGATCCGCAGCAGCCGCTTGAACGCAGCTACACGGGGCAACAGCCGACGTTGGCGCAGATTGGCGGGCACATGCTCAACAGCACGTTCATCGACAGCCTGGAGAGCGATATCGAGTTGTTGCAGCGTCTCAACCAGTTCAGCCATTTGATGCCCGCCGGTACGCCGACGCGCGAATTGGGCGTGGCGCCGGTTGAGGTGCTGGTGATTTCGCCGAGTCAGCCGATTGATGAAATCGCGGCACGCCATCGTCAGGAATTACCGGCGGCATTGCGCTTGTTCTTGCGTGGGCCGGGGGCGACCAAGACGAGTGGGGCGGGGGTGTTGAGTTATCTGCTGTTCGAGGCGGGGTATTGCAGCGAATTGATCGATCTGGGGCGGCGTGATGCGTTGGCCAAGCGTGAAGAGCTGTGCCGGTTTTTGGGGATATCCGCAGCGGTGGTTCCGGCCTGAGATCTGCGCTGAGGCCTTCGCGGGCAGGCTCGCTCCCACATTGGAACTCGGTCGAATGTGGGAGCGAGCCTGCTCGCGAAGCTTTTACGATCAGAAGTGGAATTTCACCAGGAAGCTGGTCACGTTCTGATTGGTGGTGAACGCACGGGTGTCGTCGATCCCGTACTTGTCTTTCCAGTAGTCGTACTCGACACCGACATACAACTGCTTCTCGCCGAAATTCAGCGCCTTGCCCAAGTCGTATTTAACCTGTGGGTTGAAGTGCAGGTTGGCGTGGTATTCGCCACGGTTGTTGACGTCGTTGTCGACGACCCAGTCCATGTAGCCGTCGATCAGCACGTTCGAATCGCCGACCGGAATGGTGTAGGACCACACTGGCGTGATCTGCCAGACGTTGTCACCCGGGCGCGAGCCTTCGGTGTGGCGCTGGTAGAAGTTCAGCTGGAAGTAGTCGAAGCCCGGGATGGCCAGGTCGAAGCCCGGACCGATCAGGTAGGACTCGGTGTCACCCTCGCCGAACTCGTAAGTCATCGCCAGCAGGACGTCTTTGATCGGGCCGAACTCGATCTTCTGGTCGAGCACCTTGCCCAGCGAGATACGCGGGCTGAACTCGCCGTAGTAGGTGTTCGGGCCGTTGTTGAAGTCCTTGTCACCGTTGTAGAAGATCTTGTCGACGAACAGGAAGTTGTCCCCATACTTCCACGCGTCGGCGTGCTCGAAGGTGACGGTCTGCTGAATCGCAGGGTTGACCTTGAAGTCTTTGCCATAGAGGTAGGTCAGGCTGTTGTTCTGCCACTGCAGCAGGCCATCGGCCATGGCCTGGCCGCCGGCCAGCATCGATCCCGCGAGCATCAGGCTGGTGCACATACGTTTCATTCGGTTGCTCCCAAAGTAGGTGTTCCACGTTTATTTTTTTTAAGATCGGCGCTCTGGTGTGGCGCCTTTTTTCGTTGCTGCAAAAGTCATCCGATCGGTCAGCTTCTGTGTGTTAGCAAAAGCTGAGCCAAGGCTTTCGAAAAGCAAAAAAACGCCCGATCGGCTGCTGAAAAACAGTCGATTGAGCGTGTTTTCGGGATGCCTCGGTACTGGCCGGGGCCGGGATAAGTTGGCCCGTCGGTCAGGAATTAAATCCGGGCTTTTTTTTAGACCGAATTCATGAGGCCGCGGAGAATACTGACTCCTTGGCCAGCTCTCAAGTGCCCCGCAACAGAGCACCGACGACAGGTATGGGGCACGGTTGCGCGTCATCTTAAAAGTGCACCTTCACCAGCAGGCTGGCGGTGTTCTGGTTGGTGTCGAGGTTGTGGCTGTTTTCGACCCCGTATTTATTTTTCCAATAACTGTATTCGGTGCCGACATACAGCTGCTTCTGGCTCCAGCCCAGGGCTTTACCGAGGTCGTATTTGATCTGCGGATTGATGTGCAGGTTGGCGTGGTAGGTGCCGCGCGAGTTCTCGTCGTTGTCGACGACCCAGTCCAGATAACCGTCGATCAACAGGTCGGAATTGCCCAGCGGAATGCTGTAGGACCAGCCCGGGGTGATCTGCCAGACACCGTCGCCGGGGCGCGGGCCTTCGGTCTGGCGGCGGAAGATGTTCAGGGTGACGTAGTTGAAGCCCGGCACTTTCAGGTCGAAACCGGGGCCGATCAGATAGGCCTCGCTCTCACCTTCGCCGTACTCGTAAGTCATCGCCAGCAGCACGTCCTTGATCGGGCCGAATTCGAGCTTCTGGTCGAAGATCTTGCCGAACGAGAAGCGCGGGGTGAATTCGCCGTAGAAGGTGTGCGGACCTTTGTTGCGGTCTTCCTGGCCGTTGTAGAAGATCTTGTCGACGAACAGGAAGTTGTCGCCGTACTTCCACTTGTCGGCGTGCTCGAACGTCACCGTCTGCTGGATCGACGGGTTGATCGCGAAATTCTTGCCGTACAGGTAGCTCAGGCTGTTGGTCTGCCACAGCAGTAAATCGCCGGCCATGGCTTGACTCGCGGCCAGCAGGCCACCCCCCAACAGCATGTTTGTCTGAGTACGAATCATCTGTTGCTCCCTCTTGTTTTTATTTTTAAGGCGCAGAGCTGTTTTTCCCTGTGGGAGCGAGCCTGCTCGCGAAGGCGTTCTTTCAGTCAACTGATGGGTTGAATGTCATACCGCTTTCGCGAGCAGGCTCGCTCCCACAAGGGGGGGGTCGTGTTGCTGTTAATGCTGATGTGCGTGGCAGTCGTTGATGGCTGCGCGCTCGGCGCCGCCAAGGATGTTGAACAGCAGGTTCAGCGTCAGCGCACTGAGCGTGGCCATGGCGATGCCGCTGTGGGTGATCGGGCTCATCCACATCGGCAGATGCGCGAAGAACTCCGGACGCACCACCGGGATCAGGCCCATGCCGATGCTCACCGCCACCAGCAATTGGTTGCGACGGTCGCCGATGTCGGCTTCTTGCAGAATCTTGATCCCGGTCGCGGCGACCATACCGAACATCGCAATCGCTGCACCGCCCAACACCGCTGGCGGAATCGACGCCACGAGGAACGCCGCTTTCGGCAACAGGCTGAGGACGATCAGCAAGCCGCCGGCGACGATGGTCACCGAGCGGCAACGCACGCCGGTCATCTGCACCAGGCCGATGTTCTGCGCGAAAGAGGAGTGGGTGAAGGTGTTGAAGAAACCGGCAACGAACGAGGCGCCGGCATCGCACAGCAAGCCGCGACGCAACATGCGTGGGCAGACTTCCTGCCCGGTAATTTTGCCCAGCGCGAGAAACATCCCGGTGGACTCGACGAAGATGATCACCACCACCAGGCACATCGACAGGATCGGTGCGAGTTCAAATTTCGGCATGCCGAAATGCAGTGGGGTGACGAACTGCACCCATGGCGCGTTGGCCATGCCGCTCAGATCGACCATGCCGATCGCGCCGCACAACAGGTAGCCGAAGCACATGCCGATGAGGACGGAAATGTTCACCCAGAAACCGCGCATGAAGCGGTGGATCAACAGAATGGTGCCCAACACCAGGGCGGCGATGGCCAGATAAATCGGTGAGCCGAATTGCGCGGCGGCGGCACCGCCACCGGCCCAATTCACGGCCACGGGGAACAGCGACAAACCGATCGAGGTGATGACCGTGCCGGTCACCAGCGGCGGGAAAAAGCGTACGACCTTGGACATGAACGGCGCGATGATCATGCCGAAAAATCCGGCAGCGATGGTGGCGCCGAAGATCCCTTGCAGACCGATGCCGGGCATGCCGGCCATGGCAACCATGCTGCCGACGGCGGCAAAACTGGCGCCCATCATCACTGGCATGCGAATGCCCATCGGGCCGATGCCCAAGGACTGCACGATGGTGGCGATACCGGCGACCAGCAGGTCAGCGTTGATCAGGAAGGCGATTTCTTCACGACTCAGGCCAGCGGCCTGTCCAATGATCAGCGGCACCGCGATGGCACCACCGTACATCAGCAGAACATGTTGCAAACCGACCAGGATCAGTTGCAAAAGGGGCAATCGCTGAATGGCGGGTGCGTCGGGGATGCGCGCTTTGGACAGCTCGGACATGCAACACCTCGGATCTTTTTTATTCTTGTGATTGAACAGCTGCCGGGTTGCTCACAGCTGTTTCTGTGCATCATTTATGTGTGGTCAGAGAAATTTTGTGGCGAGGGGATTTAGCGAAACGTCGCACCGCCCCGATGGGCTACGAAGTAGCCCCAAAATCTGCAATCGCAGTGCATCAGGCAGATGGCAATTGCAGGCTTTGCGACGGCTGCGCCGCCGATCGGGGATAAATCCCCTCACCACAGGTAAATCCTCAACCACAGGTAAATCCCTTCACCCCCAAAAGCCTGCTTTTACACAGGCTTTGGCGTGGCTTAGTTGGTCTGGGCTCCCTGGGCGATCCATGCACCGATCAGGTCACGTTCCTGCTGGGTCATCTGAGTGATGTTGCCCAGAGGCATGATCTGCGAGGTGATGGCTTGCGCCTGAATGCGCGCCGCGTTCTGGCGGATCTGCTCAGGGGTGTCGAACATCACACCCGCGGGTGCAGCGCTGAACAACGGGCTGGTCGGTTTGGCCGAGTGGCAAACAGCGCAGCGTTCTTGAATCACGCTGTGCACTTTGTCAAAACCAGGACCTGCGTTGGAGGCTTGCGCCGGAGCTGCGGCAGGTGCTGCTGCGGGTGCAGCAGGTGCCGCCGCTTCAGCCGGTTTCGCGCCACCACCCAGTGCTGTTTCCGGCAGCGGTTGGTACTCGATTTTTGCAGGCGCCTTGGCCACTTCCGGAGCGGTCGACATCGGTGCAGGACCGGTGACGTACGCCAGAGTGATCATGCCCACCGCTGCCACCGGCAGGGTCCAGGCAAACTTGTGGCTGTCGTGGCGGGTGTTGAAGTAGTGACGCACCAACACCGCCAGCACCGCGATCCCGGCCAGGATCAGCCAGTTGTACTGGCTGCCATACGTGCTCGGGAAGTGGTTGCTGATCATGATGAACAGCACCGGCAGGGTGAAGTAGTTGTTGTGACGCGAACGCAGCAGGCCTTTCGCCGGCAGTGCCGGGTCCGGCGTACGGTTTTCGGCAATCGCCGCGACCAGTGCACGTTGCGCCGGCATGATGATGCGGAACACGTTACCGACCATGATGGTGCCGATGATCGCGCCGACGTGCAGGTACGCACCACGACCGCTGAACACCTTGCTGAAGCCATATGCCGCGCCGATGATCAGCACGAACAGAATGAAGCCGAGCAGGGCAGGGCGTTTGCCCAGAGCGGAGTCGCACAGGAAGGAGTAGATGAACCAGCCGAGGAACAGCGAGCCGATACCGATGGCCACGCCTTCAGGACCGCTCAGGGTGCTGCCCGGAGCCAGCAGGTAGAGCGTCGGATTGGAGTAGAACACCACGCACAGCAGCGCGATACCCGACATCCAGGTGAAGTAGGCTTCCCATTTGAACCAGTGCAGGTTCTCCGGCATCGACGGCGGGGCCAGTTTGTATTTTTCCAGGTGATAGATACCGCCGCCGTGGATCGCCCACAGATCACCGGCAAGACCGGTTTTCGGGTTGACGCGGTTGA
>NZ_JBIUWQ010000108.1:0-7851 GCF_044743525.1 Pseudomonas sp. NPDC087598
AACTGGGACCCGATCGACCAGACCGTTCTGGCCAACGAACAGGTGATCGACGGTCGCGGCTGGCGTTCCGGCGCGCTGATTGAAAAGCGCGAAATCCCGATGTACTACTTCAAGATCACCGCCTACGCGGATGAGCTGCTGGAGAGCCTCGACGATCTGCCGGGCTGGCCTGAACAGGTCAAGACCATGCAGCGCAACTGGATCGGCAAGTCCCGTGGCATGGAAGTGCAGTTCCCGTACAACGTCGATTCCATCGGCGAAGCCGGCACCCTGAAAGTCTTCACCACCCGTCCGGACACCCTGATGGGCGCGACTTATGTCGCCGTCGCGGCTGAACACCACTTGGCCAGCCTCGCGGCAAAGAACAATCCTGAGCTGCAAGCGTTTATCGCTGAATGCAAGGGCGGCAGCGTTGCCGAAGCCGACGTCGCCACTCAAGAGAAAAAAGGCCTGCCGACCGGCCTGTTCGTCGAGCACCCACTGACTGGCGAAAAGCTGCCGGTCTGGGTCGCCAACTATGTGCTGATGCATTACGGCGACGGCGCTGTGATGGCGGTCCCGGCTCACGACGAGCGCGACTTCGAATTCGCCCACAAGTACAACCTGCCGGTCAAATCGGTGGTGCGTACCAGCTCCGGCGAAACCAACCCGGCCCCATGGCAAGACGCCTACGGCGAGCACGGCACGCTGATCAACTCCGGTGAGTTCGACGGTCTGGACTTCGCCGGCGCGTTCGACGCCATGGAAGTGGCCCTGATCAAGAAAGAACTGGGCGCCTCGCGCACTCAGTTCCGCCTGCGCGACTGGGGCATCAGCCGCCAGCGCTACTGGGGCTGCCCGATCCCGATCATCCACTGCGATGCCTGCGGTGACGTGCCGGTGCCGGAAGACCAATTGCCAGTCGTGCTGCCGGAAGACGTGGTGCCGGACGGCGCCGGTTCGCCGTTGGCGCGCATGCCTGAGTTTTACGAGTGCACCTGCCCGAAATGCGGTCAGCCTGCCAAGCGTGAAACCGACACCATGGACACCTTCGTCGAGTCGTCGTGGTACTACGCCCGTTATGCCTCGCCGCACTTTGAAGGTGGCCTGGTAGAGAAATCCGCCGCAGACCACTGGTTGCCGGTGGATCAGTACATCGGCGGTATCGAACACGCGATCCTTCACCTGCTCTACGCGCGCTTCTTCCACAAGCTGATGCGTGACGAAGGCCTGGTCAGCTCCAACGAGCCGTTCAAGAACCTGCTGACTCAGGGCATGGTGATCGCCGAGACTTACTATCGTCGCGAAGCCAACGGTGCCTACACCTGGTTCAACCCGGCAGACGTAGAACTTGAGCGCGACAGCAAAGCCAAGGTCATCAGCGCCAAGCTGAAATCCGACGGCCTGCCGGTGGAAATCGGCGGCACCGAGAAGATGGCCAAGTCGAAGAACAACGGCGTCGACCCACAGTCGATGATCGATCAGTTCGGCGCCGACACCTGCCGCCTGTTCATGATGTTCGCCTCGCCACCTGACATGAGCGCCGAGTGGTCCGACTCCGGTGTTGAAGGCTCGCACCGCTTCCTCAAGCGAGTCTGGCGTCTGGCGCAAGCCCACGTTACTCAGGGCCTGCCGGGCAAACTCGACATCACCACCCTGAGCGACGAGCAGAAAGCCGTTCGCCGTGCGATCCACCTGGCCATCAAGCAGGCCAGCCATGACGTCGGTCAGAACCACAAATTCAACACCGCCATCGCTCAGGTGATGACGCTGATGAACGTGTTGGAAAAAGCCGCGCAAGGCACCGAGCAGGATCGCGCGCTGATTCACGAAGGTCTGGAAGCCGTGACATTGCTGCTGGCTCCGATCACGCCGCACATCAGTCACGAGTTGTGGAATCAACTGGGCCACGCTGACGCGGTCATCGACGCCGGCTGGCCGGCTGTAGACGAAAGCGCCCTGGTACAAGACAGCCTGACGCTGGTCATTCAAGTGAATGGCAAACTGCGGGGGCAGATCGAAATGCCGGCCAGCGCGACTCGTGAAGAAGTCGAAGCTGCCGCGCGCACCAACGAAAACGTGCTGCGCTTTGTCGATGGCCTGACTATTCGTAAAGTGATTGTAGTGCCCGGGAAACTGGTCAATATCGTCGCCAGCTAATTGGATCGGGCGTCAGGTGTGCCTGACGCCAAGTAAAACCTTTCGGGCCGCATGAACGGCCCACATGGTTTCAAGGGGAGCAACACAATGATCAAACGCAATCTGCTGGTGATGGGCCTCGCTGTGCTGCTGAGCGCCTGCGGTTTCCAGCTGCGTGGTACCGGCACCAATGAACTGTCGATCAAGGAACTGGATCTGAGCGCGCGTAACGCCTATGGCGAGACCGTCACTCAACTGCGTCAGGTACTGGAATCCAGCGGCGTCAAGGTTTACAGCGGCGCACCGTACAAGCTGTTCCTGGCTGACGAGCAGGAAAGCCAGCGCATCCTCAGCTACGCCGGTGCCGGCCGTACGGGCGAATATCAGGTCAGCACTGTTTTGAGCTATGACATTCGTGGCGACAAGAACCTTTCTCTGCTGAGCGACAAGCTTGAAGTGCAGAAAGTGTTTATCCACGACGGCAACAACCTCGTCGGTTCCGATCAGGAAGCCAACGACGCCCGTCGCGAAACCCGCCGCGAGCTGGTTCAGCGCATGATGCTGCGTCTGCAGCAACTGACCCCGGGTCAACTGCAGCAATTGCAGCAAGCCGCCAACGACCGTGCCAAGGCTGAAGCCGATGCGCTGGAAGCGGCACAGAAGGCTGAAGCGGAAACCCCGCGTCAGTCGCCGCTCGAACTGCCGAAGCAGTAAGACGTACGGGGCGCTCAGGCGCCCCGTTCGCCCTTTCTTATGAAGCTCGCTCCCGCACAACTCGGCAAACACCTGCAAGGCGCCCTCGCGCCGGTCTACATCATCAGTGGCGATGACCCGCTGCTGTGCCAGGAAGCCGCCGACGCCATCCGCAGTGCTGCCCGCCAACAAGGTTTCGACGAACGTCAGGTCTTCGCCGCCGACGCCAATTTCGATTGGGGTACGCTGCTGCAGGCCGGCGCGAGCATGTCGCTGTTCGCCGAGAAACGCCTGCTGGAACTGCGTCTGCCTTCAGGCAAACCCGGTGACAAGGGCGCTGCCGCGTTCATCGAATACTGCTCGCGTCCTGCTGAAGACACTGTGCTGCTGATCAGCCTGCCCAAGCTTGATGGCAGTGCGCAGAAGACCAAGTGGGGCAAGGCGCTGGTCGAAGGCCAGCAGACCCAGTTCATCCAGATCTGGCCGGTGGATGCCAATCAGCTACCGAGCTGGATTCGCCAGCGTTTGTCGCAGGCCGGCTTGTCAGCCAGTCAGGACGCCGTCGAACTGATTGCCGCGCGCGTCGAGGGCAACCTGCTCGCCGCTGCGCAGGAAATCGAAAAGCTCAAGCTGATGGCCGAGGGCGGCCAGATTACCGTCGAAACCGTGCAGGCGGCTGTGGCCGACAGTGCACGGTTCGACGTGTTTGGTCTGACCGATGCGGTGCTCAACGGCGAACCGGCCCACGCCCTGCGCATGCTCGAAGGCCTGCGTGGCGAGGGTGTCGAACCACCGGTGATTCTCTGGGCACTGGCGCGGGAGTTGCGCCTGCTGGCCAATATCTCGTTGCAATACAGCCAGGGCACGCCGCTGGACAAGTGTTTCAGTCAGGCGAAACCGCCGGTCTGGGACAAGCGCAAACCGCTGATGAGCAAAGCTTTGCAACGCTACACGGCGCAACGCTGGGCGCAGTTGTTGCTCGAAGCGCAGCGCATCGATGCGCAAATCAAAGGCCAGGCGGCCGGATCGCCATGGATGAGCCTGAGCCGCTTGGCGTTGCTAATGGCCGGCCAGCGCCTGTCATTGCCTGCGGAATAAGACGCTCGACCGCATCACGACCATTCGCGAGCAGGCTCGCTCCCACCCTTGACCGCGTTCCCATAGACGAACGTGTTCAAAGGTGGGAGCGAGCCTGCTCGCGAAAGCGCCAGAACATTCCTACACAACAGGCACTGGACAGACGCCCCACATCGGCAGATTATTTGCCGCGCAAAACCCACTCGATCGAGAGAACCCTCATGAGCAAAAAGCCAGCGAAACATGGCCCCAACAAGGCCAAATCCATCGTCGCCCAACCCTTGTTCCGCAGTCGTCAGGAACGACCAACCAAGGGTAAAGGCAGCTACCGCCGCGAAGCCTTCCAGTCTGACAGCTGGGAGGCTTCTTACTTTCTGGCTGCCTGAAGCGCAGTACCCCCCGGTCATGTTAAGGTCTGCACCTGATTCGTTTCCCCTGGAACTGTGCATGCCCCTAAGTCTTTCCCGTCGCTGGCCTGTTCGCCAGATGATCGCTGCCTCCAGCTTCATTCTGCTTGTCGCCTGCGCGGAAAAACCGACCGCCGCCGACGCGCAACCTCTCCAAGCCGCCCCTGTCGCCACGGCCCCAGCGATCATCCCGCCGGTAGTGCCGTCCGCCGACCCTCTCGATCTTCAGCCGACCCAGACCTTTGCCGAATGGCAGGCGGGTTTCCGCAAGGATGCCCTGGCCGCCGGGATTCGCGCCGACCTGTTTGATCGCGCCTTTGCCAACGTCAGCTTCGATGCCAGTGTGATTCGCGCCGACCGCAGTCAGCCGGAATTCTCCCGCCCGGTGTGGGAATACCTCGACGGCGCGCTTTCGCCTCTGCGCGTGCGCAAAGGTCAGGCCCTAATCAATCAGTACGCCGACATTCTGCAAAGCATCGAACAGCGTTATGGCGTTGACCGTCAGGCGCTGGTGTCGGTGTGGGGCATGGAGAGTAATTTCGGCCAATTCCAGGGCAGCAAGTCGGTGATCAACTCGCTGGCCACCCTCGCCTACGAAGGCCGTCGTCCGGGCTTCGCCCACGCACAATTGATCGCAGCCCTGCAAATCCTGCAACAGGGCGATATCACCCCGGAGAAGATGCTGGGTTCCTGGGCTGGCGCGATGGGTCAGACTCAATTCATTCCGACCACCTACAACACCCACGCGGTGGATTTCGATGGCGACGGTCGCCGCGACATCTGGGGCAGTCCGGCCGATGCGCTGGCGTCGACCGCGCATTACCTGCAAAGCTCAGGCTGGCAGCGTGGGCAGCCGTGGGGTTTCGAAGTGCAGCTGCCGAGCAGCTTCAACTACACGCTGGCCGACGGTGCCATTCGTAAAAGTGTCGCCGAATGGCGTCAGTTGGGTGTGATTCTGCCGAATGGTGGTCAGGTGCCAGCAGGTTCCGAGCAACTGTCGGCCGCCCTGTTGCTGCCGGCCGGTTACCGTGGCCCGGCATTCCTGATCCTCGATAACTTCCGGGCGATTCTCAAGTACAACAACTCTTCGTCGTATGCCTTGGCCGTGAGCCTGTTGTCCGAACGGTTCAATGGCGGCGGCCTGATCAACGGCACCTGGCCGAAAGATGATCTGCCGCTGAGCCGCACCGAGCGCATCGAGTTGCAGACCCTGCTGAGTGCGCGCAACTACGATGCGGGCACGGCTGACGGGATTATCGGCGCCAATACGCGCAAGGCGATCCGCAGTGCGCAGCAGTCGTTTGGCTGGCCGGCGGATGGGTATCCAACGCATAAGCTGCTTGATAGTTTGCGTAGCCAGTAAAAGCATCGCGGGCAAGCCCGCTCCCACAGGTTCAGCGGTGATCACAATATCTGTGTACACCACGAATCTTGTGGGAGCGGGCTTGCCCGCGAAGACTGACTAATTGACGATAACTCTCTAGCGTCGAACCACCACATCCTGCTCCAGCATCAACTCCTTCTTCCCCGCATCCAGTCGAACCAGCGCGCCCAACGGCAACGTCAGGTTCGGATCGCAATGCCCGCTCCGCCACCCCGACAGCACTGGAATCCGCAACGGTTCGAAAGTCTGCTTGAGCAAACGGTCAAGCGCCTCGACATCCACCCCCGCGATATCCCCGACCAACACACCACGCAGTTTCGCCAACTTGCCGGCCAGGCGCATCTGGGTCAGTAAGCGGTCGATACGGTACAGCGGCTCGTTGACATCTTCGATAAGCAGAATCGCGCCCTCGACATCGATTTCATAAGGCGTACCGAGGGTCGCGGCGATCATTGCCAGGTTGCCGCCGAGCAAGCGTCCATGGGCGATGCCGGGCTCAACGGTGGTGAGTGGATACGCTACCGGATGGCTCAGCACACTCCCCGCTTTCAACTGACCGCGCAGCATGGCGAAGAACGATGTCACGGTCGGAGGCTCCTTGTCGCCCAACAGATCGGCGTTGAGCAGCGGACCGTGGAAGGTTACAAACCCGGCGTAACGGCTGATTGCCAGGTGCAGTGCGGTGATATCGCTGTAACCGACGAAGGGCTTGGCGTGGCGGCTGAGCAGGTCGTAGTCGATGCGATCCAGCAGGCGCGGTGTGCCGTAGCCGCCACGCAGGCAGATGATCGCATCGACCTCGGGGTCGGCAAACGCAGCGTGCAGATCGTTGAGGCGCACATCGTCGCTGCCGGCCAGATAGCCATCCTTTTCATATACGCCGGGGAACACCTTCAGCGCATAGCCCCGGGCGCGCATCCATTGCACAGCCTTGTCCGTATCCAGTGCACCGGGACCGGCAGGGGCAATGACGCCGATCAGCCCTTCCGACGGCAAAGCAGGTACGGGTTTATGCGGAAACAGGGTGTGGGTCGGTCGAACGGTCATCCGTGGGGCTCCGCGTGTGAAGTCATGGGCACACAGTAGTCAGGAACAGAGATAAACAAAAGAGGCACTGTTGCCCAGTAATCCATGGTCAGACTTCCCAAACAAAAATACCCGCCGAGGCGGGTATTTTGTGAGGCAGTCAGCGTGGGATCAGGAACCCAGCAGCTCAGCCTTGACCAGCTTCGCTTGCTCGTCGGCATGGTACGAAGAACGCACCAGCGGACCCGACGCAACGTTCTTGAAGCCCATCTTGTAACCTTCCTCGGCGAACCAGGCGAAGGTGTCCGGGTGCACGAAACGCTGCACCGGCAAGTGGCTGCGCGAAGGTTGCAGGTACTGACCCAGGGTCAGCATGTCGATGTCGTGTTCGCGCATGCGCTTCATGACCTCGATGACTTCCTCGTCGGTCTCGCCCAGACCCAGCATCAGGCCGGACTTGGTTGGAATGTGCGGCATCATCTGCTTGAAGCGTTGCAGCAGGGTCAGCGACCACTGGTAATCCGAACCCGGACGCGCAGCCTTGTACAGGCGCGGCACGGTTTCGAGGTTGTGGTTGAACACATCCGGCGGCTCGGCGGCGGTGATTTCCAGCGCAACGTCCATGCGCCCGCGGTAGTCCGGAACCAGAGTCTCCAGCTGCACGCTCGGCGACAGTTTGCGGATTTCGCGGATGCAGTCGGCAAAGTGCTGAGCACCGCCATCACGCAGGTCGTCGCGGTCAACGGAGGTGATCACCACGTACTTGAGCTTGAGGTCAGCGATGGCGATGGCCAGGCTTTCCGGCTCGTTGACGTCCAGTGGCTTCGGACGACCGTGGCCAACGTCGCAGAACGGGCAACGACGGGTGCAGATGTCGCCCATGATCATGAACGTCGCGGTGCCGCCGGAGAAGCACTCACCGAGGTTCGGGCAGGAGGCTTCTTCGCAAACGCTGTGCAGCTTGTGTTTGCGCAGCAGGCTCTTGATGCGGTCGACTTCCGGGGAAACCGGGATGCGCACACGAATCCAGTCAGGTTTCTTCGGCAGTTCGGTCGTCGGAATGATCTTCACCGGGATGCGTGCAACCTTCTCGGCGCCGCGCAGCTTGACGCCGGCTTCTACCTTGGGACGCGGGGCCGGGCGCTC
>NZ_JBIUWQ010000109.1:0-7538 GCF_044743525.1 Pseudomonas sp. NPDC087598
CAGCGGTTGCGCAGGGCAATCGCGACGGCGCGCTTGGCATCGTCCTGGCCGATGATGTGGCGGTTGAGTTCGTGGACGATTTCGCGGGGAGTCATGGACATAATAATTGGCGGTCCTCAAGCAGAAAAAAGCCGTGGCACAGGGGCCGTATCAGGCTTCTTCAGCGAGATCCTGCTCCTCAATGGTCTGAGTGTGGTTGGTGAATACACAGATGTCGGCGGCGATACCCAAAGCGGTTTCGACGATTTCACGGGCCGACAGATCGGTCTTTTTCAGCAGGGCGCTGGCTGCAGCCTGCGCATAGCCGCCGCCGGAACCCATGGCGATCAGGCCATTTTCCGGTTCGACCACGTCACCGTTGCCGGTGATGATCAGGGACGCGTCTTTGTTGGCGACCGCGAGCATGGCTTCGAGGCGGCTCAGGGAGCGGTCGGTGCGCCATTCTTTGGCGAGTTCGACAGCGGCGCGGATCAGGTGGCCCTGATGTTTCTCAAGCTGGCCTTCGAAACGTTCGAAGAGGGTAAAGGCATCGGCGGTGGCACCGGCGAAACCGGCGATGACCTGGCCGTGGTAGAGGCGACGAACTTTTTTCGCGTTGCCTTTCATCACGGTATTGCCGAGAGAAACCTGGCCGTCGCCGCCCATGACGACTTTGCCGTGACGGCGGACTGAAACGATGGTGGTCAAGGGAAGAGTCTCCACACAGCGGGGCGAAAGTGCCTTATGCCCATTCATATGGGGGTGCTGGAGAGGATTTCAACCGTAGAGCAGGAGAGGGGACGAGCGGTGATATCGGGGGGATGCAAACAACTGTGGCGAGGGAGCTTGCTCCCGCTCGGCTGCGCAGCAGTCGCAAATCCTGCCGATACGGTCTATCTGAGGCACCGGATTCACAGGGTTTGGGGGCGCTTCGCACCCCAGCGGGAGCAAGCTCCCTCGCCACAAAGTTCGCCGAACAGTTTGCGTTCGGCGTCAGGTCAGCGGCTTTGGCGTTGTTGTAACAGCAGGTTACTGAAGCCGGCGCCAGCCAGTTGTTTCTGTGCCGTTGTCAGCTGTTCGCGGTTGCTGAACGGGCCGACCAGTACGCGATACCAGGTTTCATCCTTGACCGTGCCGGACTCAACCGCCACCGCCTGACCGAGCAGAATGATCTGCGCACGGACTTTGTCGGCATCGGTTTCCTTGCGGAACGAACCCGCCTGGAGGAAGAACTTGGTCACGGGTGCCGCTTTGGCCACCGGTGGCGCTGGCGGCGGGGTAATCCCGGCCAGTGCCGCTTGAGCGCGCGCGGTGTCGATTTTTGCCGCTTCCGCCGGAGTGACCGGAGTCGTCGGCACTTGTGGCGTCGGCAGGGTTTTCTCCGGCACGGCGTCCGGCGGCACGATCACTTCCGATTCCGGCAGCAGCGTGTAGAAGTCGTACTTCGGCTTCACCGGTTGCGTCGGGCTCGGCGGGGTCTTGTTGGCCTCGGCGATCTTCGACGCTTTCTGCTGTTGCGCCTGTTCGACCTTTTCACGCTTGACCGTGTCGCTGCCCTTGCCCGGCTCCAGTTTCATCAGGAACACGATGAACGCACCGACCGTCAGGCCGATGGCCATCCACAGCCAACCCGGAATCGGTTGCTTCGCAGGAGCTTGGTAACGGCTGGCGCCACGTTTGGGTGCAGGTTTTTTCTTGGCAGCCAACTTACATACGCTCCAGAGTTTCCAGACCCAACAGCTCCAGGCCTTGCTTGAGGGTGCGGCCGGTCAGCGCGGCCAGGCGCAGACGGCTCTGCATCTGAGCCGGGGTTTCGGCGGCGAGGATCGGGCAGTTCTCGTAGAAACTCGAGAACAGACCGGCAACGTCGTACAGGTAAGTGCAGAGGATGTGCGGCGTGCCTTTTTCAGACACGTTGTTCAGCACTTCGCCGAACTGCGCCAGTTTTGCCGCCAGCTCTTGCTCGTGCGCCGCTTCGAGAACGATCTGGCCATCGACTTCGCTGAAGTCCTTGCCCAGTTTGCGGAACACGCCGGCCACGCGGGTGTAGGCGTACAGCAGGTATGGTGCAGTGTTGCCTTCGAAGTTCAGCATCAGGTCGAAGTTGAAGCTGTAGTCGCTGGTGCGATGCTTGGACAGGTCGGCGTATTTCACCGCGCCGATGCCGACGACTTTGGCGATGTTGCGCAGTTCGTCTTCGGCAAGCTCCGGGTTCTTCTCTTTCACCAGGTTGTAGGCACGCTCCTGCGCTTCGGTCAGCAGGTCGATCAGCTTCACGGTGCCGCCATCACGGGTCTTGAACGGACGGCCGTCGGCGCCGTTCATGGTGCCGAAGCCCATGTGCTCCATTTCCATTGGATGGGTCACGAAACCGGCCTTGCGCGCCACGGCGAACACTTGCTGGAAGTGCAGGGCCTGACGCTGATCGACGAAGTACAGCGCGCGATCGGCTTTCAGCTTGCCGCTGCGATAGCGCACGGCCGCCAGGTCAGTGGTGGCATACAGGTAGCCGCCGTCCGCTTTGACGATGATCACTGGCAGCGGGTCGCCGTCGGCGTTCTTGAACTCGTCGAGGAACACGCACTGCGCGCCGTTACTCTCGACCAGCATTCCGGCCGCTTTCAGATCGTTGACCACGTTGATCAGGTCGTCGTTGTAGGCGCTTTCGCCCATCACGTCGGCCATGGTCAGTTTGACGTTAAGCAGCTCGTAGATCTTCTGGCAGTGCGACAGCGAAATGTCCTTGAACTTGGTCCACAGCGCCAGGCACTCGGCATCGCCGGCCTGCAGCTTGACCACCAGACCACGGGCGCGGTCGGCGAACTCTTCGGACTCGTCGAAACGCTGCTTGGCGGCGCGGTAGAAGTTTTCCAGATCGGACAGCTCGTCGCTGGTGATCGGGTTTTCCTGGAGATAGGCCATCAGCATGCCGAACTGGGTGCCCCAGTCGCCGACGTGGTTCTGACGGATCACCTCGTCGCCGAGGAACTCGAGGACGCGGGCTACGCCATCGCCGATGATGGTCGAGCGCAAGTGGCCGACGTGCATCTCTTTGGCCAGGTTCGGTGCCGACAGGTCGACCACGGTGCGCTGCGCAGGACCAGCCTTGCGTACGCCAACGTGAGCGTCGGCCAGCGCGGCGTCGAGGCGCGAAGCCAGCGCCTGGGTGTTCTGGAAGAAGTTGATGAAGCCCGGGCCGGCGATTTCGGCCTTGGTGACGTTCTCGTCAGACGGCAGCGCGGCGATGATTTTTTCCGCCAGATCGCGTGGCTTCATGCCAGCAGGCTTGGCCAGCATCATCGCGATGTTGCTGGCGAAGTCGCCGTGGGTCTTGTCCCGTGCGTTCTCCACCTGGATCGCCGGCGACAGGCCTTCAGGCAACACACCTTCGTTGACGAGTTGGGTGAGGGCTTGTTGGATCAGCTGGCGAATGGTGTCTTTCATGGTCTTCTCTTTCGACCGCAAGCGCGGCGGCGCATCGATGCGCGGGTGGAAAAACTGGGCATTATCCGTTGCGAAGACGGGCTTGCCAACCTTAGCAGGCAGGATGTGGATGTGTGGTGACAAATAGACCGCTTTCGCGAGCAGGCTCGCTCCCACAGGTACAGCGCAGTCCTTGTGGGAGCGAGCCTGCTCGCGAAGGCAATCTACCGATCAATACAAATCGACGGGATCGACATCCAGCGACCAGCGCACCGCCCGCCCGCTCGGCATTTGCTCCAGTACCAGCAACCAACTGGCGAGCAATCGATGCAGCGGTGCGCGCGCCGTCGCCTGCAACAAAAGCTGCGCACGATAGCGTCCGGCGCGACGCTCCATCGGCGCCGGCACTGGCCCCAGCAGTTCAATCCCGCTCAGACCCTGCTCGACCAGCAAGCGCTCGGCCTCGCTGCACGCCTCGTCAAGAAAACCTTCCGCCTGCCCCGGTTTGTGCGCTTCGGCACGCAACAACGCCAGATGCGCAAACGGCGGCAGACCCGCGGCGCGACGCTCGCTTAAGGCCTGCTCGGCAAAGGCGAAATAACCCTGCTCGGTCAGTTGCACCAATAAAGGATGGTCGGCGAGGTGGGTCTGGATGATCACTTTACCCGGCTCCTCCGCCCGTCCGGCCCGGCCCGCGACCTGCACGATCAACTGCGCCATGCGTTCGCTGGCGCGGAAGTCACCGGAGAACAATCCGCCGTCGGCATCGAGAATCGACACCAGCGTCACCCGTGGAAAGTGATGCCCCTTGGCCAACATCTGCGTGCCGACCAGGATGCACGGCTGGCCTTTCTGAATCGTGGCGAACAACTGATTCATCGCGTCCTTGCGCGAAGTGCTGTCGCGATCAACCCGCAGCACCGGGTAATCGGGGAACAGAATGGCCAGACGCTCCTCGGCCCGCTCGGTGCCGGCGCCAACCGGGCGCAAATCAACCTTGTTGCACTTCGGGCACTGGCGCGGCGTGCGTTCGACGTAGCCGCAGTGGTGGCAGCGCAGTTCGCCGTAACGCTGGTGCACGGTCATTCGCGCATCACAACGCGAGCACTCGGACATCCAGCCGCAATCGTGGCACAGCAACGTTGGCGCAAAGCCGCGACGGTTGAGGAACACCAGCACCTGTTGCCCATTCGCCAGCGTCTGGCCGATGGCCTGCTGCATCGGCCCGGAAATGCCGCTGTCCAGCGGACGGCTTTTCACGTCCAGGCGCAGGAAACGCGGCTGCTTTGCACCGCCCGCGCGTTCGTTCAGGCGCAACAGGCCGTAACGACCGGTGTAGGCGTTGTGCAGACTTTCCAGCGAAGGCGTCGCGGAGCCGAGGACGATCGGGATGTTTTCCTGGCGCGCACGCACCAGTGCCAGATCCCGGGCGTGATAGCGCAGACCTTCCTGCTGTTTATAAGAGCCGTCGTGTTCTTCGTCGATGATGATCAGCCCCGGATTCTTCATCGGGGTGAACAGCGCTGAGCGGGTGCCGATAATAATGTCAGCCTCGCCATCACGCGCCGCGAGCCAGGCTTCGAGACGCTCGCGATCATTGACGGCCGAGTGCAGCAGGGCGATGCGCGCATTGAAGCGTTGCTCGAAGCGCGCCAGGGTCTGCGGACCGAGGTTGATCTCCGGGATCAGCACCAGCGCCTGCTTGCCGGCTTCGAGGGTCTCGCGGATTAACTGCAAATAGACTTCGGTCTTGCCGCTGCCGGTGACGCCCGCCAGCAGGAAGGCGTGATAACTGTCGAAACCGGCGCGAATCGCTTCATAAGCGGCGCGTTGCTCGGCATTGAGGGGCAATTCCGGTTGCGCGAGCCAATGCTCATGACGCACGCCGGGTGCATGGCGGCGGATTTCCACCTGCACCAGATTTTTCGCCAGTAGCAGATCGAGGCTGTCCTTGCTCAACATCAGTTTGCTCAGCAACTGATGGGCGACGCCGTGCGGGTGCTGGGCCAGTGTTGTCAGTGCTTCACGCTGGCGCGGGGCGCGGGCGATACGCGGATCGTCAACGCTGGCGCCCGGCACCACTGACCAGAAACGCTCCTGCCGGGCCTCGGCCAGCTCGCCCTGACGCAGCAGCACCGGCAGCGCCCAGCTCAAGGTGTCGCCGAGGCTGTGCTGATAATACTGCGACGTCCACAGACACAGTTTGAACAGCGCCGGTGGCAACGGCGGCGTGGCATCGAGCAGGGCCAGCGCCGGTTTCAGTTTTTCCACCGGCACTTCGCTGGTGTCCGTGATCTCGACCAGAATCCCGATCATCTCGCGCCGGCCAAACGGTACGCGCAGGCGCATGCCTGGCTGCAATTGCTCGCGCAGTACACCGGCCGGTGCTCGGTAGTCGAACAGGCGGCGCAGGGGTGAAGGCAAGGCGAGGCGCAGAATGGCGTCGGGCACGCGGGGGGATCTCGATCAACAGACTGTAAGACTAGGCACATGACCTTGTAGGAGTGAGCCTGCTCGCGATAGCGGTTTGTCATTCAACATTTATGTCGTCTGATACACCGCTATCGCGAGCAGGCTCACTCCTACAGGATCGCGTATTGGACCGGGAGCCTAGCAGACGGTCGGTCTAAGGGACAGCTTGCGCGATTGACATTGTCTGGTAGAATCCGCGGCCTAATTACGTGCGGTATTCAACAATAGTGTTGAGTGGCGGCACGCTAGCCTGAGGAAGACATCATGAAAGCTGATATTCATCCAACATACGAAGTCACCGCAGTTACCTGCAGCTGTGGCAACAAGTTCGAAACTCGTTCGAACCTGGCCAAGCCTCTGGCGATCGACGTTTGCAACGAATGCCACCCGTTCTACACCGGTAAGCAAAAGACTCTGGACACTGGCGGCCGCGTTCAGCGCTTCGCCGACCGTTTCGGTGCTTTCGGCAAGAAACCTGCTCCAGCAGCAGAGTAAGGTTGAAAGGCCCGGTGGGCTTTTCCTCACTGCTGAAAAAGGCGTCCCTCGCGGGCGCCTTTTTTATGTCCGCGATTTGGCTGTCCAGCGCTCAAGCGCTCTGTCCGACGCCTTCGGGAGTGACCGCCGTGACGGTACAGCGCGTGGTCGATGGCGACACCGTGCGTCTGACCGACGGTCGCAGTGTGCGCATGATCGGCCTCAACACGCCTGAACTGGGCAAGCAGGGTCGCAGCGACGAACCGTTTGCCGTGGCGGCACGCAAACGTCTGGAATCGCTGGTGGCCGATAGTGACGGACGAGTCGGTTTGCGCCTCGGCAAGCAAGCCAAAGACCATTACGGGCGTACGCTCGCTCACCTCTATAGCGTCAGCGGCGCCAGTCTCGAAGCACAAATGCTCGCCGATGGCCTGGGTTTTCAGGTCGCGGTGGCGCCGAATGTCGATCTGACTACCTGTCAGCAAGCCGCCGAACGCAGCGCGCGACAGGCCGGTCGGGGCCTCTGGCGGCAGTCTCCTGTACTGAAAGCGGAGCAAATCCAGCGCTCGGGTTTTGCCGTGGTCAGCGGTCGTGTGAGCAAGGTGCAGCGCAATCGCGGTGGAATCTGGATCGAGTTGCAGGACTCACTTGTATTGCGCGTTGCACCCAATCTGGTCGGACAATTCGACAATGCCCGCTTGCAGTCTCTGAAGGGCAAGCAGATCGAGGCTCGTGGCTGGGTGGTGGATCGTTCGCGGCGCGGTGGATTGCAAGAGGGCCAACCGCGTTGGTTGCTGCCACTGACGGATCCTTCGATGCTTCAAAGTGCACGCTGAAGAAAAATTGTAGACATTTTTTCTGTCGATTGTGAACAGTCAAGCCCTTGTGCGCCGTGGCTCTTGGCCCAAAGTCGTAGGACAGGGCGCTTGACAGGGGTGACTGCTCAGTCTTGTGGGGACTTTGCGAGGCGCGTATCCTCGCTGACCAGTCTGTCCAACAGTAAAAAGCGGAATGCCAAACGGTCTGCTCTGAAAACTGCCGCTCTCGAATATCATGCCAATCCTCGTCCAGGGAAGCTGAGTGTCGAGCTCACCAAGGCCACTGCTACCGCCCGCGACCTGTCGCTGGCCTACCGCCCCGGCGTAGCTGCACCAGTACGTGAGATCGCTCGCGATCCTGAACTGGCCGAC
>NZ_JBIUWQ010000110.1:0-1272 GCF_044743525.1 Pseudomonas sp. NPDC087598
CACAGATCACCGCAGGCCTCCCTGGCCCAACTCTGGTTGTGGCTACATAACTCTGTCACGAGCAGGCTACCGCCCGGTTGCAGCAAGTCGGCCATGTGCTTGAGCGCTTCGGCCGGCGCGGCGAAATGGTGCAAGACCATATTCAGTACAACGCAATCGGCCTGAAGGCTGGTGCCGTTCAATGCATCGGCCAATTGCAGGCTGACGTTAGCCAGCTGTTCACGTTCACATACCTGACGCGCCAGTTCGAGCATCGCCGGGCTGTTGTCCAGCGCGGTTACGGTGCCGAAGCGGCGTGCCAGTTCCGGCAGAAAAGCACCATCGCCGGGGCCGACTTCAATGGCCGTGGCAGCACCATTGAAATTCAGTTTGTCGAGCAGGGCCAGCACGCTTTCACGGTACTGCGGCAGGCCGGCTATCAAGTCTTGCTGGGCGCGAAATTTCTCCGCGACCCGGGCAAAAAAGTCCTGGCTGGCGGCAGCGCGCTGGGCGTGAACCTGAGCGATTCGCGCCTGGACGTCTTCCGGGAGCGCCAGATTGTCGACTTCTTCTAACAGTGCAGCGTGCAGCTTGCCACCCAGCAGTTCGGTGTGGGGCAGGGCGCGACGATAGAAAATCGCGTTGCCTTCGCGGCGGGTCGCCACCAGATCGGCTTGCGCCAGGACTTTCAGGTGATGACTCATGCCGGACTGGCCAATACCGAAAATCTGCGCCAGTTCCAGCACGCCAAACGAATCGTTGGCCAGCGCGCGCAGTACATTCAGCCGCAGCGGATCACCGCCGGCCTTGCACAGGGCCGCCAGCTCGTCGCAATCGTCATGGCGAATGGAAGGCACGCGTAAGTTCATGGGGCAGCAGTCTAGAGACGGGGGTAAATCACCGCAAGGCCAATATCAAAAAGTTTTGATATTGCTCGATAAATGGCACTTCTCACGAAACGGTTAACTCTACAAACGAACAGCGGAAAGGTTTCACCAACCGAAACCGCCGTTAACCATGGGAAAAACGCCCCCGGATGAGTATCTATCATTGCCCCGAGGCGCTCGGGTGAGGGAAAATGCCCTCCTTTTTTCCGTTTCAATCTATTCACACCCAGGAGATCAGCGATGCCTAGCCGTCGTGAGCGTGCCAACGCCATTCGTGCCCTCAGCATGGATGCCGTGCAAAAAGCCAACAGCGGCCATCCCGGTGCCCCTATGGGTATGGCAGTTTTTGGCTATTTGATTTGTCTCTACTACATTAAGTAAATGACTTGTATTATTTCGTTTGATT
>NZ_JBIUWQ010000110.1:1282-4464 GCF_044743525.1 Pseudomonas sp. NPDC087598
CCGCCGGTGGGGGGGGGGGGGGGGGGGGGGGGGGTGGGGGGGGGGGGGGGGGGGGGGCCCGCCGCCCCCCCCCCCCCCCCCCCCCCCCCCCCCCCCCCCCCCCCCGGGCGCGCCCCCGCGCCCCCCCCCCCCCGCCCAGGCCTCGATGTTGATCTACTCGCTGCTGCACCTGACCGGTTACGACCTGTCGATCGACGACCTCAAGCAGTTCCGTCAACTGCACAGCCGTACCCCGGGCCACCCGGAATTCGGTTACACCCCGGGCGTTGAAACCACCACCGGCCCACTGGGTCAGGGCCTGGCCAACGCCGTCGGCTTCGCGCTGGCAGAAAAAGTCCTGGGCGCGCAGTTCAACCGTCCTGGCCACAATATCGTCGACCACCACACCTACGTGTTCCTGGGTGATGGCTGCATGATGGAAGGCATTTCCCACGAAGTCGCTTCTCTGGCCGGTACTCTGGGTCTGGGCAAGCTGATCGCCTTCTACGATGACAACGGCATCTCCATCGACGGCGAAGTCGAAGGCTGGTTCACCGATGACACGCCGGAGCGTTTCGAAGCCTACAACTGGCAGGTCATCCGCAACGTCGATGGCCACGATCCTGAAGAGATCAAGACCGCCATCGAAACCGCGCGCAAGAGCCCGCTGCCGACCCTGATCTGCTGCAAGACCACCATCGGTTTCGGTTCGCCCAACAAGCAAGGCAAAGAAGACTGCCACGGCGCCCCGTTGGGTGACGCGGAAATCGCTCTGACCCGCAAGGCACTGAACTGGAATTACGGCCCGTTCGAAATCCCGACCGACATCTATGCCGAGTGGGATGCCAAAGAAGCTGGCCGTGCTGTTGAAGCCGAGTGGGATCAGCGTTTCGCTGCCTACTCCGCTGCGTTCCCGACCGAAGCCAATGAACTGGTGCGTCGCTTGAGCGGTGAGCTGCCAGCTGACTTCTCCGAAAAAGCCTCGGCTTACATCGCTGAAGTCGCGGCCAAAGGCGAAACCATCGCCAGCCGTAAAGCCAGCCAGAACACCCTGAACGCATTCGGCCCGCTGTTGCCGGAACTGCTTGGTGGCTCCGCTGACCTCGCCGGTTCCAACCTGACCCTGTGGAAAGGTTGCAAAGGCGTCAGCGCTGAAGATGCCAGCGGCAACTACATGTACTACGGCGTGCGCGAATTCGGCATGACCGCGATCATGAACGGCGTGACCCTGCACGGCGGTCTGGTGCCTTACGGCGCGACCTTCCTGATGTTCATGGAATACGCGCGCAACGCCGTACGTATGTCCGCGCTGATGAAGAAGCAGGTGATCCACGTCTACACCCACGACTCCATCGGTCTGGGCGAAGACGGCCCGACGCACCAGCCGATCGAGCAACTGACCAGCCTGCGTACCACACCGAACCTCGACACCTGGCGTCCAGCCGATGCCGTTGAATCGGCTGTTGCCTGGAAAAACGCTCTGGAGCGCAAGGACGGCCCATCGGCGCTGATCTTCTCGCGTCAGAACCTGCAGCACCAGACCCGCGACGCCGGCCAGATTGCCGACATCAGCCGCGGTGGCTACGTGCTGAAGGACTGCGCAGGCGAGCCTGAGCTGATCCTGATCGCCACCGGTTCCGAAGTGGGTCTGGCTGTTCAGGCTTACGACAAACTGACCGAGCAGGGCCGCAAGGTGCGTGTGGTTTCCATGCCTTGCACCAGCGTGTTCGATGCTCAGGACGCAGGCTACAAGCAAGCCGTGCTGCCGTTGCAGGTTGGCGCGCGTATCGCCATCGAAGCGGCCCACGCCGACTTCTGGTTCAAGTATGTGGGTCTGGAAGGTCGCGTGATCGGCATGACCACTTACGGCGAATCGGCTCCGGCTTCGGCACTGTTCGAAGAGTTCGGCTTCACCCTGGAAAACATCCTGGGTCAGGCTGAAGAGCTGCTGGAAGACTAAGTCCGACAGTTGTGTTGTCCGGGCTGACACCTTCGCGAGCAGGCTCGCTCCCACATTGGAATGCATTTCCCTGTGGGAGCGAGCCTGCTCGCGAAAGCGTTGGTTCGGGCAACATCGCACTGCCTGATTCACCACGGTAATCGAGAACCCCATGCCTCAACCGCGTCCTTACAAAGTTGCACTCAACGGCTACGGCCGGATTGGTCGTTGCGTCTTGCGTGCGTTGTTTGAGCGAGGCGAAAAAGCCGGGTTTGAAATTGTCGCGATCAACGATCTGGCCGACATGGCCAGCATCGAATACCTGACACGCTTCGACTCCACCCACGGCCGCTTTCCCGGCGAAGTGAGGGTTGAAGGCGATGGTCTGCATATTAATGGCAACTGCGTGAAGGTCCTGCGCAGTGCCACCCCCGAAGGCATCGATTGGGCGTCGCTGGGCGTCGATCTGGTGCTCGAATGCTCTGGTGCCTATAACACCCGTGAAGATGGCCAGCGTTTCCTCGACGCCGGCGCGCCACGCGTGTTGTTCTCGCAGCCAATGGCCAGCGAGGCGGATGTCGACGCCACCATCGTTTACGGCGTCAATCAGGATTGCCTGACTGGCGACGAGTTGCTGGTGTCCAACGCCTCCTGCACGACTAATTGCGGTGTGCCGCTGTTGCGCTTGCTGGATAAGGCCATCGGCCTCGATTACGTGTCGATCACCACGATTCACTCGGCGATGAACGATCAGCCGGTAATCGACGCCTATCATCACGAAGACCTGCGCCGCACGCGTTCGGCGTTCCAGTCGGTGATCCCGGTGTCCACTGGTCTGGCGCGTGGCATCGAGCGTCTGCTGCCGGAACTTGCCGGGCGAATTCAGGCCAAAGCCGTACGCGTGCCGACGGTCAACGTGTCGTGCCTCGACATCACGATGCAGACCGCCACGGCGACCGACGCCAATGAGGTCAACCGGATCCTGCGTGAGGCCGCCACCAGCGGCCCGCTCAAAGGCCTGCTGGCTTACACCGAGTTGCCGCACGCCAGCTGCGATTTCAACCATGACCCACATTCGGCCATCGTCGATGCCAGTCAGACCCGTGTTTCCGGCCCCAAACTGGTGAACATCCTGGCCTGGTTCGACAACGAATGGGGTTTTGCCAACCGAATGCTGGACGTTGCAGAACACTATCTGCAAACAGCAACTTCAAAAAAACCGTAGGAAGTGCGACCCATGACCGTGTTGAAGATGTCCGACCTC
>NZ_JBIUWQ010000110.1:4474-7143 GCF_044743525.1 Pseudomonas sp. NPDC087598
AGGTAAGCGCGTTTTGATCCGCGAAGACCTCAACGTCCCAGTCAAGGACGGTGATGTCACCAGCGATGCGCGTAGCCTGGCGTCGCTGCCGACCATCAAGCTGGCCCTGGAAAAAGGTGCGGCCGTGATGGTCTGCTCGCACCTTGGCCGTCCGACCGAAGGCGAATTCTCCGCCGAGAACAGCCTCAAGCCTGTCGCCGACTACCTGAGCAAGGCTCTGGGCCGCGAAGTGCCGCTGGTTACCGATTACCTCGGCGGCGTTGACGTCAAGGCCGGCGACATCGTGCTGTTCGAAAACGTACGCTTCAACAAAGGTGAGAAAAAGAACGCTGACGAATTGGCCCAGCAATACGCCGCCCTGTGCGACGTGTTCGTGATGGACGCATTCGGCACCGCTCACCGCGCCGAAGGTTCGACGCATGGTGTCGCCAAGTTCGCCAAAGTCGCCGCTGCTGGTCCGCTGCTGGCCGCTGAACTGGATGCACTGGGCAAAGCCCTGGGCGCGCCGGCGCAACCAATGGCGGCGATCGTTGCCGGTTCCAAGGTCTCGACCAAACTCGACGTGCTGAACAGCCTGAGCCAGATCTGCGATCAACTGATCGTCGGTGGCGGCATCGCCAACACCTTCCTCGCCGCTGCCGGTCACCCGGTCGGCAAGTCGCTGTACGAGCCGGATCTGCTCGACACTGCACGCGCCATCGCCGCCAAGGTCAGCGTGCCGCTGCCAGTCGACGTCGTGGTTGCCAAGGAATTTGCCGAAACCGCTGAGGCCACCGTCAAGCTCATCGCTGACGTTGCCGCTGACGACATGATTCTGGACATCGGTCCGCAGACCGCAGCGAACTTCGCCGAACTGCTGAAATCGTCGAAAACCATTCTGTGGAACGGTCCGGTCGGCGTGTTCGAATTCGACCAGTTCGGCAACGGCACCAAAGTGCTGGCCCAGGCCATCGCTGAAAGCTCTGCGTTCTCCATCGCTGGCGGTGGCGACACCTTGGCCGCTATCGATAAATATGGCGTGGCTGAGCAAATCTCCTACATTTCCACCGGCGGTGGCGCGTTCCTTGAATTCGTCGAGGGCAAAGTGCTGCCAGCCGTAGAAGTCCTGGAAAGCCGGGCCAAGGCCTGAGGCCGCCCGTTTGGCCAGGCAAAGGAGTGGTCACATGGTCAAGTCGTTAGCACTGTTGTTGCTGACCGGTACGCTGGCAGCCTGCGGGAGTAACCCGAAGGCCGAAGCGACGCCGGCACCCAGCGAGTCGCAGAAGGGCTGTTATCAGGCCGACTGGCAGGCTGAAACCAACCCGGTGCTGAACAAGCGTTCCGGGCCGGATGGTCTGGACAAATACGAGACGCAAACCCCGGCCAAGGAACATGGTTGTCCTTGACGGGTCTGACTCTTAACTCAGGGCTGGCGGCGTGCGCCGTCAGTCGAGGAACACGGATGAAAGGCTTGATCGCCATTGCGGCGTTGGCATTGTTGGGCGGTTGCGCGCAGTTGAACCTGTTTCAGTCGTCTGCACCTGTGGATAACTGGACTACCTGGACCTGCGACAGCCAGGCCAAAGTGCTGTGGCGCTACGCCGATGCCGGCCAGAAGGAAGTCGATGTTCGACTGGGCGGCGGCGATCAGGTCTATCGCCTGAAAGAAGAGCCGGGTGCCTCGGGCACGCTGTACAGCGATGGCATGCTGGCGTTTCACGTCAAGGGTGACGAAGGCCTGGTGTACTGGGTCGCCACCAATGACTTGATCGGCCGCGGCTGCAAAGCCGAGTAACACAGAATTTGCTTTATCGAATCACCAGACCGGGCCTCGACCCCCGATCTGCAATCACTTGAATAGCCGCCGCCGCTCCGGCAGGCTGGCACGATTAACGACCCAAACCGGGAGAGACACACACAATGGCACTTATCAGCATGCGCCAGATGTTGGACCACGCAGCCGGGGTGGGGGGCGGCGGTGCAGCCCGCAAAGGCAACAGCCCTGTGCAGATGCGCGCCCACATGGAAAGCCGAGCCGAACAAGGCTGCGGGGTGATCGTCCAGGCTTCGGCCGGCGCCCGTAAATACGCCGGCGCGCCTTTCCTGCGTCACCTGATCCTGGCTGCAATCGAAGAATTCCCGCACATCCCGGTGTGCATGCACCAGGACCACGGCACCAGCCCTGATGTCTGCCAGCGCTCGATCCAGCTGGGCTTCAGCTCGGTAATGATGGACGGCTCCCTCGGCGAAGACGGCAAGACCCCGACCGACTACGACTACAACGTCCGCGTTACCCAACAAACCGTGGCCATGGCGCACGCCTGCGGCGTTTCGGTAGAAGGCGAGCTGGGCTGCCTGGGTTCGCTGGAAACCGGCATGGCCGGTGAAGAAGACGGCATCGGCGCCGAAGGCGTTCTGGATCACAGCCAGATGCTGACCGACCCGGAAGAAGCCGCTGATTTCGTAAAACGCACTCAGGTCGATGCTCTGGCTATCGCCATCGGCACCAGCCACGGCGCCTACAAGTTCACCAAGCCACCTACTGGCGACGTGCTGGCGATCGACCGCATCAAGGAAATCCACAAGCGCATCCCGAACACCCACCTGGTGATGCACGGTTCCTCGTCGGTTCCGCAAGAGTGGCTGGCGATCCTCAACCAGTACGGCGGCGACATCAAAGAAACCTACGG
>NZ_JBIUWQ010000111.1:0-6759 GCF_044743525.1 Pseudomonas sp. NPDC087598
GCATCCCGGTTATCGGCGTTGTCGATACCAACAGCAGCCCGGAAGGCGTTGACTACATCATCCCAGGCAACGATGACGCAATCCGCGCTATCCAGCTGTACATGGGTTCGATGGCTGACGCAGTTATCCGTGGTCGCAACAATGTTGGCGGCGGCACTGTAGAATTCGCAGCTGAAGAAACTCAGGCTGCAGCTGAGTAATTAACGCCTTGGCGTTGACTCAGTAAGCAAAAAGGGGGCTTGGCCCCCTTTTTGCCACCTCGAAAACCGTTGTCGGCGCCCACTTGTGGCAGCGCTCGCCCTGCACCTGTAACGTGCAGCGGCTACAACGGTGGTTCGGGAAGAATTGAACGCCCGTTCGATCGGGTGGAATGGTTGAAAACCTATCCAAGAGGAATTTGAAAATGGCAGCAATTACTGCAGCGTTGGTTAAAGAACTGCGCGAGCGTACCGGCGAAGGCATGATGGATTGCAAGAAAGCCCTGGAAAAGGCTGGCGGCGACATCGAAAAAGCCATTGATGACATGCGTGCTTCGGGCGCAATCAAGGCTGCCAAAAAAGCTGGCAACGTTGCCGCTGAAGGCGCCATCGCTCTGAAAGAAGACGGCAAATCTGCTGTTCTGCTGGAAGTGAACTCGCAGACCGACTTCCTGGCTCTGCAGGACGACTTCAAGGCATTCGTTGCTGAAAGCATTGAAAAAGCCTTCGCTGACAAGCTGACTGACGTTGCTCCGCTGATCGAAGCCCAAGAAGCTGCTCGCCTGGTACTGGTCGGCAAGGTTGGCGAAAACGTCAACATCCGTCGTCTGGTTCGCGTAGAAGGCGACGTTGTTGGTGGCTACCTGCACGGCAACAAGATCGGTGTTGCAGTTGTTCTGAAAGGCGGCAACGTTGAACTGGCCAAAGACATCGCTATGCACGTAGCGGCCAGCAACCCTGAGTTCCTGCTGCCATCGGAAGTTTCGGCTGAAGCTATCGAGCGCGAAAAAGCTGTGTTCCTGCAACTGAACGAAGAAAAAATCAAAGGCAAGCCAGAAAACATTGTTGAGAATATGGTCAAAGGCCGTATCAGCAAGTTCCTGGCTGAAGCGAGCCTGGTTGAGCAGGCGTTCGTCAAGAACCCTGAAATCAAGGTTGGCGAACTGGCCAAGAAAGCTGGTGCTGAAATCGTTTCCTTCACTTACTTCACAGTAGGCGAAGGCATCGAGAAGCCGGTCGACAACTTCGCTGAAGAAGTTGCTGCCCAGCTGGCTGCCGCCAAGCAATAAGACAGTTTTCAACTGTCGCCCGAAAGAGGCTGCCCGCTCACGCGCGCAGCCTCTTTTCAGATGGGGTTATCAATTTTTAATTGGTTTCCACTTGGAACTGACTTACAAAGCCATGTTCCGATGGCGCTGAAGCAGCGCCAAGCTAGAGTGAACGCCAGCTGTAAACAGCTCGCAAAGAATTTTTAAATACGCCGCAGGAGAGATTCGCAATGGCTCAGCAGGGCAGTGGTTATCAGGCTCGCTATAAACGCATTCTACTCAAGCTTAGCGGCGAGGCCCTGATGGGCTCGGAAGAGTTCGGGATCGATCCAAAGGTGCTGGATCGGATGGCGCTGGAAGTCGGCCAGCTGGTCGGTATCGGCGTACAGGTCGGTCTGGTGATCGGCGGTGGCAACCTGTTCCGCGGTGAAGCGCTGAGCAAAGCCGGCATGGATCGGGTTACAGGCGACCACATGGGCATGCTGGCCACTGTGATGAACGCCCTGGCCATGCGCGACGCGTTGGAGCGTGCGAATATCTCGGCCATCGTCATGTCGGCCATTTCCATGGTTGGTGTGACCGATCATTATGATCGCCGCAAAGCCATGCGCCACCTGAACTCCAAAGACGTCGTGATCTTCGCGGCCGGTACCGGCAATCCGTTCTTTACCACGGATTCGGCAGCCTGCCTGCGTGCAATCGAAATTGATGCCGACGTTGTGCTGAAGGCAACCAAGGTCGATGGCGTCTACACCGCAGACCCGTTCAAAGACCCGCATGCCGAGAAGTTCGATCATCTGACTTATGATGAAGTTCTGGATCGCAAGCTGGGTGTAATGGACCTGACGGCTATTTGCCTGTGCCGCGACCACAAAATGCCGCTGCGCGTATTCAACATGAACAAGCCCGGCGCCTTGCTGAACATCGTGCATGGCGGCGCTGAAGGCACTCTGATCGAGGAAGGTCAACAATGATCAACGAAATCAAGAAAGACGCTCAAGAGCGCATGCAGAAATCCCTCGAATCCCTGGCCCATGCATTTGGTCAGATTCGTACCGGTAAAGCCCACCCAAGCATTCTGGGCAGTGTGATGGTGCCGTACTACGGCGCAGACACCTCCATCACCCAAGTGGCCAACATCACGGTAAAAGACTCGCGCACCCTGCAAGTCGTGGCGTTCGAGCGCAATATGCTCGCAGCTGTCGACAAGGCAATCCAGAGTGCTGGCCTGAACCTCAATCCGACCAACCTGGGCGAATTGTTGCTGATCTCCATGCCAGCCTTGACCGAAGAAACCCGTAAGGGCTTTACCAAGCAGGCTCGCAGCGCAGCAGAAGATGCTCGTGTAGCTGTGCGCAACATCCGTCGTGATGCGCTGGGCGAGCTGAAGAAACTGGTCAAGGACAAGGAAATCAGTGAAGACGAAGAGCGTCGCGCAGCCACTGATATCCAGAAGCTTACCGATAAGGCTGAGGCCGATATCGATGCGGCTACCAAGCAAAAAGAAGCGGATCTGATGGCCGTATAAGGTTCGAGTTTTAAATGGACAAGACCAAGCAGACTGCGCCGTCCGCGGTGCCGCGCCATGTCGCGATCATCATGGATGGCAACAATCGCTGGGCGAAAAAACGCTTTATGCCGGGTGTCGCCGGGCATAAAGCGGGCGTGGATGCTGTGCGGGCTGTTATTGAGGTGTGCGCTGAGGCCAAGGTTGAAGTGTTGACCCTGTTCGCCTTTTCCAGTGAAAACTGGCAGCGCCCGGCCGATGAAGTCAGTGCCTTGATGGATCTGTTCTTCAAAGCCTTGCGTCGTGAAGCCAAGCGTCTCAATGACAACAACATCAGCCTGCGCATCATCGGCGATCGTTCGCGCTTTCATCCGGAGCTTCAAGCCGCGATGCGCGAAGCCGAGGCCATGACCGCAGGTGCCAATCGCTTCATCCTGCAGATTGCCGCCAATTACGGTGGTCAGTGGGATATCGCGCAAGCCGCGCAGCGCCTGGCCCGCGAAGTCCAGGCCGGGCATCTGCGCCCGGAAGACATTACCCCTGATCTGCTGCAAACCTGTCTGGCGACCGGCGATCTGCCGTTGCCGGACCTGTGCATTCGCACGGGTGGCGAGCACCGCATCAGCAACTTCCTGCTGTGGCAACTGGCTTACGCCGAGTTGTATTTCTCCGACCTGTTCTGGCCGGACTTCAAACACGATGCCATGCGCAATGCGCTGGCCGATTTCGCTTCGCGTCAGCGTCGTTTCGGTAAAACGAGCGAGCAGATCGAAGCTGGAGCCCGGGTTTAATGCTTAAACAACGAATCATCACTGCGCTGATCCTGCTGCCGATTGCCTTGTGCGGGTTTTTCCTGCTCGAAGGTTCGGCTTTTGCGCTGTTCATCGGTCTGGTCGTAAGCCTCGGCGCCTGGGAATGGGCGCGTCTGGCGGGCTTTACCGCGCAATCGTTCCGCGTCGGCTTTGCAGCTGTCGTCGCATTGATGCTGTTCGTCATGTACGTGCTGCCTGGTCTTGCGCCTTGGGTGCTGGGTGCTTCGGTGTTGTGGTGGGCAGTGGCAACGTTTCTGGTGTTGACGTACCCGCGCTCCAGCGAGCATTGGTCCAGTGCGGCCACCAAGCTGGTGATCGGCCTGTTGATTCTGCTGCCGGCCTGGCAAGGTCTGGTGCAGATCAAGCAATACCCGTTGGGTAACTGGCTGATCATGGCGGTAATGGTGCTGGTCTGGGGCGCAGATATCGGCGCCTATTTCTCCGGTCGTGCATTCGGCAAGCGCAAGTTGGCTCCTCAGGTCAGCCCAGGTAAAAGCTGGGAAGGCGTTTACGGTGGTCTGGCGTTGAGCCTGGTGATTACCGCCATTGTCGGGCTGGTGCGCGACTGGACGGTGGCAGAGTTGCTCAAAGGTCTGATTGGCGCTGCACTGATCGTATTTATTTCGGTCGTGGGTGACCTCACCGAAAGCATGTTCAAGCGTCAGTCCGGCATCAAGGACAGCAGCAATCTGCTGCCGGGCCATGGTGGCGTGCTTGATCGCATCGACAGCCTGACGGCTGCCATTCCAGTCTTTGCTGTATTGCTGTGGATGGCTGCGCCGTGAGCCGCCCGCAACAGATTACCGTTCTGGGGGCTACTGGCTCGATCGGTCTGAGCACTCTGGATGTGATTGCTCGTCACCCTGAGCGTTATCAGGTTTTTGCCTTGAGTGGTTTCACTCGTCTGGCTGAGCTGCTGGCCTTGTGCGTACGTCATGTGCCGCAGTTTGCCGTGGTTCCGGAAGTCGCCGCCGCTCGCGGTTTGCAGGACGATTTGCGTGCAGCAGGTTTGCCGACTCGCGTGCTGGTGGGGGAGGAGGGCTTGTGTCAGGTCGCCTCTGCGCCGGAAGTCGATGCGGTCATGGCGGCGATTGTCGGTGCTGCAGGCCTGCGCCCGACGCTGGCTGCTGTCGAGGCGGGCAAGAAGATCCTGCTGGCCAATAAAGAGGCGCTGGTGATGTCCGGCGCCTTGTTCATGCAGGCTGTACGCAAGAGTGGTTCGGTGCTGCTGCCGATCGACAGCGAGCACAACGCGATTTTTCAGTGTATGCCGCAGGATTTTGCCCGTGGATTGAGCAAGGTCGGTGTTCGTCGGATTTTACTCACAGCCTCTGGCGGCCCGTTCCGACAGACGCCTATGAGTGAGTTGGCGCATGTTTCACCTGATCAGGCATGTGCGCACCCGAACTGGTCCATGGGGCGCAAGATTTCCGTGGATTCGGCGAGCATGATGAATAAAGGTCTCGAACTGATCGAGGCCTGCTGGTTGTTTGATGCCAGACCGTCGCAAGTCGAGGTGGTGATCCATCCGCAGAGCGTGATTCACTCGCTGGTCGATTATGTCGATGGTTCGGTGTTGGCGCAGTTGGGCAATCCCGATATGCGTACACCGATTGCCAATGCGCTGGCCTGGCCGGAGCGAATTGATTCCGGCGTGGCGCCGCTGGACCTGTTTGCGGTCGCGCGTCTGGACTTCGAAGCGCCGGATGAAGAGCGCTTCCCATGTCTGCGTCTGGCGCGGCAGGCTGCCGAGGCAGGCGACAGTGCACCGGCGATGCTTAACGCCGCCAACGAAGTAGCGGTGGCAGCGTTTCTCGACGGACGGGTTCGTTACCTGGAAATCGCGAGTATCATCGAGGAGGTCTTGAGCCTTGAGCCGGTTGTTGCCTTGGGCGATCTCGATGCGGTCTTCACGGCAGACGCCAGGGCACGAGTCCTGGCAGAACAATGGTTGAAGCGTCACGGCCGATAGATCTGGAAACACAATGGCTTCACGCGGCACTGAACGGGATTGCGGAGAAAGTAGATGAGCGCGCTCTATATGATTGCCGGCACCCTGATCGCTTTGGGTGTGTTGGTCACCTTTCACGAATTCGGCCATTTCTGGGTCGCGCGCCGCTGCGGCGTCAAGGTTCTGCGCTTTTCCGTAGGCTTCGGTATGCCGTTGCTGCGCTGGCATGACAAGCAAGGCACTGAATTCGTCGTCGCTGCCATCCCGTTGGGTGGTTACGTCAAGATGCTCGACGAGCGCGAAGGTGAAGTGCCGGTTGATCAGCTTGATCAGTCGTTCAATCGCAAGTCTGTTCGCCAGCGTATCGCCATTGTCGCCGCCGGCCCGATTGCCAACTTCCTTTTGGCTCTGGTGTTCTTCTGGGTGCTGGCCATGCTCGGAAGCGAGCAGGTACGCCCGGTGATCGGGGCGGTTGAGTCCGGGAGCATTGCGGCCAAGGCTGGTTTGAGCGCAGGTCAGGAAATTGTTGCCATCGATGGCGAGCCGACCACTGGCTGGGCAGCCGTCAATCTGCAGCTGGTTCGCCGACTCGGTGAAAGCGGCTCGTTGCAATTGCTGGTCCGCGAGCAGGGTTCTACCGCAGATTCGCCGCGCGAACTGATGCTGGATCACTGGCTCAAAGGTGCTGATGAGCCGGATCCGATCCGTTCTCTGGGTATCCGTCCATGGCGTCCGGCCTTGCCGCCGGTGCTTGCCGAGCTGGATCCGAAAGGCCCGGCTCAGGCTGCTGGCCTGAAAACCGGTGATCGTCTGTTGACGCTTGATGGCCAGGCACTCAATGACTGGCAGCAAGTGGTTGATACGGTTCGTACGCGTCCTGATACCAAAATCATGCTGCGCGTCGAACGTGATGGTGCTCAAATCGACGTCCCGGTGACCTTGGCCGCTCGCGGTGAAAGCAAGTCGCCAAGCGGTTATCTGGGTGCCGGCGTGAAAGCGATCGACTGGCCGCCGCAGATGATTCGCGAGGTCAGTTACGGGCCGTTGGCCGCAATTGGCGAGGGTGCCCGTCGCACTTGGACCATGAGCATTCTGACGCTCGATTCACTGAAGAAAATGCTCTTCGGCGAGCTCTCGGTAAAAAACTTGAGTGGACCGATAACCATTGCTAAAGTGGCGGGCGCTTCTGCCCAGGCGGGGGGGGCGGCGGGGCGGGGGGGGCGGGGGGGGCGGGGGGGGGGCG
>NZ_JBIUWQ010000112.1:0-6411 GCF_044743525.1 Pseudomonas sp. NPDC087598
CCCTGGCGGACTTCGACGTTGACGCTGTGCAGGGCCTGGATCTTGCCGTAGAAGGTGGAAACGTTTTCGAACTGCAGCATTTACGCTTCCCCCAGGTAGGCTTTGATCACTTCAGGATTGTCGCGGATCTGTTCCGGCGTGCCGTCGGCCAGAGGCGTGCCCTGGTTGATCACGACGATGTGGTCGGAAATGCTCATGACCAGTTTCATGTCGTGTTCGATCAGCAGCACCGTCACGTTGTGCTCTTCACGCAGCACGCTGATCAGCGCCTTGAGGTCTTCGGTTTCCTTCGGGTTCAGGCCGGCGGCCGGTTCGTCGAGCATGAGAATCCGTGGACGGGTCATCATGCAGCGAGCGATTTCCAGACGTCGTTGCTGACCGTAGGCCAGGGTGCCGGCGGTACGGTTGGCGAACTCTTTGAGGTTGACCTTTTCCAGCCAGTACTCGGCAAATTCCATGGCCTCGCGCTCGCTCTTGCGGAACGCCGGGGTCTTGAACAGGCCGGACAGGAAGTTGGTGTTGAGGTGACGGTGCTGGGCGATCAGCAGGTTTTCAACCGCCGTCATATCCTTGAACAGACGCACGTTCTGGAACGTGCGCACCACGCCTTTGAGCGCGATCTTGTGGCCCGGCAAGCCCTGAATCGGCTCGCCGTCGAGCAGGATGCTGCCGCCGCTCGGCTGATAGAAACCGGTCAGGCAGTTGAACACGGTGGTCTTGCCCGCGCCGTTCGGCCCGATCAGCGCCACCACCTGTTTTTCCTTCACGGTCAGGGCCACGCCGTTGACCGCCAGCAAGCCGCCGAAGCGCATGCTCAAGTTTGCGACTGTAAGGATCTCGCGGCTCATTTTCGCAACTCCATGGGTGGGCGTTGCATCGGCCGCAGACCTTGTGGACGCCAGATCATCATCAACACCATCAGGGCACCGAACATCAACATCCGGTACTCACTGAATTCACGCATCATTTCCGGCAACAGGATCATCACCACGGCCGCGAGAATCACGCCCAGTTGTGAGCCCATGCCACCCAGCACGACGATGGCGAGGATGATCGCCGACTCGATGAAGGTGAACGACTCCGGGGTCACCAGACCCTGACGGGCAGCGAAGAAGCTACCGGCGAAACCGGCGAAACTCGCGCCCAGGGTGAATGCCGACAGTTTGATCACGGTCGGGTTGAGACCCAGTGCACGGCAGGCGATTTCATCTTCACGCAGCGCTTCCCACGCGCGACCGATCGGCATGCGCAGCAGGCGGTTGATGATGAACAGTGCCGCCAGTGCCAGCAGCAACGCGACCAGGTAAAGGAAAATCACCTTGTTGATCGAGTTGTATTGCAGGCCGAAAAACTCGTGGAAGGTCTGCATGCCTTCCGCCGCTTTACGCTCGAAGGTCAGGCCGAAGAACGTCGGTTTCTCGATATTGCTGATGCCGTTCGGACCGCCGGTGATGTCGGTCAGGTTACGCAGGAACAGACGGATGATCTCGCCGAAGCCGAGGGTCACGATCGCCAGGTAGTCACCGCGCAGACGCAACACCGGGAAGCCCAGCAGGAAGCCGAACGTCGCCGCCATCAGGCCGGCAATCGGCAGGCAGATCCAGAAGCTCAGGCCGTAGTAGTGCGACAGCAGCGCGTAGCTGTAGGCGCCGACGGCGTAGAAGCCGACGTAACCGAGGTCGAGCAGACCGGCCAGACCGACCACGATGTTCAGGCCGAGGCCGAGCATCACGTAGATCAGGATCAGCGTTGCGATGTCCACTGCACCACGCGAGCCGAAGAACGGCCACACCAGCGCACCGAGGATCAGCGCGATGATGATGTAGCGTTGCGTGGTTGGCAGGGTCAGGAAGTTGCTGGCCTTGGCCGGGATCAGCGGCATGCCCGGCGAGGATTTCCACGCCTTGCTGATCTGCTGGTTGAACAGCACCCGCAGAAACATCAGCACCGAGCAGATGGCGATGGTCGCCAGAATGGCCGGGCTGGTGTTGTGCACTTCCAGGTTGATGCCGACGATGGTCAGTTTCAGACCGAGTACCGGGTAGGCCACGGCCCACACCAGCAAGGCACTGAACAGTGCCTGTTTAAGATTCCTAGTCATACTTTCTCAACCTCCGGACGGCCCAGAATGCCGGTCGGACGGAACAACAGCACCAGAACCAACAAGCCGAATGCCACGACGTCCTTGTACTGGTCGCCGAAGATATCGGCGCCAAAGGCTTCCGCCACCCCAAGCACCAACCCGCCGAGCATGGCGCCGGGGATGCTGCCGATGCCGCCGAGTACCGCAGCGGTGAAGGCTTTGAGGCCGACGAGGAAACCGGCGTTCGGGTTGATCACACCGTATTGCATGCTCAGCAGCACGGCCGCGATGGCCGCCAGCGCAGCACCAATGACGAAGGTCAGGGCGATGATGTTGTTGGTGTTGATGCCCAGCAGGTTGGCCATCTTGATGTCTTCAGCACAGGCGCGGCAGGCGCGACCCAGGCGGGAGCGGGAGATGAACAGCGTCAGGCCGAGCATGGCGATCAGGGTCACCACGAACACCACGATTTGCATGTAGGAAATCAGCACTTCATGTGCGCCACCTGGCCCGAAGGAAATGTTCCCGGGAATCAGGTTGGGGATGGATTTGTCCTTGGAGTCTTGCGCCAGCAGAACCGTGTTCTGCAGGAAGATCGACATACCGATGGCGGAGATCAGCGGAATCAGACGGTTGCTGCCGCGCAAGGGGCGGTAGGCGATCCGTTCGATGCTGTAACCGTACGAACTGGTGACAACGATGCTCGCGATGAAGGCTGCGGTCATCAACAGCGGGACGTTGTCGATTCCCATCATGGCCAGCCCGGCGATGGCGATGAACGCCACGTAGGAACCGATCATGTACACCTCGCCGTGGGCGAAGTTGATCATTCCAATGATGCCGTAAACCATCGTATAGCCGATGGCAATCAAGGCATACGTGCTGCCAATGGTCAGACCATTAACCAGCTGCTGGAAGAAGTGATAGAGGTCAGGCATTACAACGCTCCTAAAAACCTGATACGCATTTCACTGGTGGAGTCATTTTCCCGCCCGGCCCCGTGGATCTATATCCACTTCGAATCCGGGTTTTGCCAGCGAACCGCTGATGACGGTTTTGAGATTTTCAGGTGGGGAGACTGGCGGATCACGCCAGCGCGGCCCATACATTCGTAAAACAAAGCCCACGGCACGCCGTGGGCTTTATTGGCAGTCAGTCAGGCAGCGCCTTACTGAGGCGAAACTTCAGTTTTTGGTTTGCCGAAGTGCCACTCGTAAACCACAAATTTGAAGTCCTTCAGGTCGCCCTTGGCGTCGAAGCTCAGGTCGCCAGTCGGGGTCTTGAAGCTGCCGGCGTGAATGGCCTCGGCTACTTTGGCCGGGTCTTCGGATTTCGCTGCGGCGATACCGCCGGCGATCACTTCAACGGCCGAGTAGGACGGGAACACGAAAGGACCGCTCGGGTCTTCTTTCTTCGCCTTGAATGCATCAGCCAGGGCGACGTTGGCCGGATCCTGGTCGAAGGATTTCGGCAGGGTTACCAGCAGACCTTCGGAAGCGTCTTTGGCGATCTGCGAAATGGAGTCGTTACCCACGCCTTCCGGACCCATGAACTTGGCTTTCAGGCCTTTTTCAGCGGACTGACGCAGGATCAGGCCCAGCTCCGGGTGGTAGCCGCCGTAGTAAACGAAGTCGACGTTGGCTTGCTTGAGTTTGGCGATGATCGAGGAGAAGTCCTTGTCGCCGGCGTTGACGCCTTCGAACACGGCGACTTTCACGCCTTTCTTCTCCAGGGTTGCCTTGACGGCGGTGGCGATGCCTTCACCGTATTGCTGTTTGTCGTGCAGCACAGCAACGATTTTCGGTTTCACGTGATCGGCAATGTAGTTACCGGCGGCAGGGCCCTGGGCGCTGTCCAGACCGATGGTACGGAAGACCATTTTGTAACCACGGGCGGTGATGTCCGGGCTGGTGGCAGCCGGGGTGATCATGATCACGCCTTCGTCTTCGTAGATGTCCGAAGCCGGTTGAGTGGAGCTGGAGCACAGGTGACCGACCACGAATTTGACGCCGTCGTTGACGACCTTGTTCGCTACGGCTACGGCTTGTTTCGGATCGCAAGCGTCATCGTATTCAACGGCTTCGAGCTTCTTGCCGTCGACGCCGCCCTTGGCGTTGATTTGCTCGATGGCCATTCTGGCGCCACTGAACTGCATGTCGCCGTACTGGGCTACTGGACCGGTTTTAGGACCGGCGATACCGATTTTGATGGTGTCAGCTGCGAACGAATGGCTGGCAACCCCGGCCAGAACCATAGCGGCAAACAGTTTGGAAATCTGCTTAGTAGCCTTAGTCATAGTGCTCCACTCTTACTGTTGTAATTTTTTTGAGTTCTGGCGCCGTAGCAGCAGAACCGGGTCAGATATCTTTGCGATACCCTCCGGAAATGCCCCCGGCAACTGTACCGGTACAGTGTAGAGCGCCGGTTGTTGGCCTGGGAAGCGGGCGCCGAGGGGCAAAACTTGGGGGTGTCGCATTTTTGAATGAAAAAGACAGAATTGCGGCGGGGCGTTCGTGGGCATATATCCCAATCAGCAGCATTCCTTGGCGTTCCTGCTCTTTTCGTTCGGTGAAGCCATTTGCAACCGGGTTTTTCTGGCGGACCACCGACGTTATCATTCGCGTCGATTTCTTTTCCGGACAGTTCCCATGAATCAAGAACCTAGCACCCTCTATGCCAAGCTGCTCGGCGAGACCGCATCTATTACCTGGAAAGAGCTGGAGCCGTTCTTCGCCAGGGGTGCCCTATTGTGGGTCGACCCTGCGCTGGATTTGATCGCCGCTGCCGAGGCCGTGGCATCGGACGAAGGCGAGAAAGTCGCTGCCTGGCTGGCCGAGGACAAGGTCGCCAAGCTGTCTGAAACGCGGGCGCTGGATATTTTCGAGCGCGATCCGCAGCTGTGGGCGGTGGTGGTGAGTCCTTGGATTTTGATCCAGGAAAGGGCGGTGGACTGAGTGCCTGCACTGATGTGGTGCGCGCCGTCATCGATGGAAAGTGTGTAGCCGAGTAGCGTGATGGCACGTTGCCGTAGAGAAACACCACAAGCGGGGGTGGCATCACGGTGACGTAAACGTAACGGGAACAGTTTAGTAAGCAGCCTAACGGCTGCTTAATTGTTTCTGGATATTGGCAATGAAGGTTTTGCGGTGTTTGGAGCGGCCTCTTCGCGAGCAGGCTCGCTCCCACATTTGGAATGCATTCCCCTGTGGGAGTGAGCCTGCTCGCGATGGCGGCGGCGCGGTCTTCGATCAGACCGTGAAAGACTTGCCGGTATGGTTATTCAGCGAAATAACCTTGGTCTTGCCAATGCGGTGACGGTAGATCTCGCGCAGGTATTTGATCGACTTCTTCACGCAATCGCGCGACAGGCGAATGTCGTTGATCGAAACAAACTTCTCTTTGTCGTTGATCAACTCGCGGTACTTCTTCTCGTACATCGGCTTGATCGCGTACCAGTTGGTGTCGAGGATCTTCGCCGGGTTCTCGAATTCGTTGAGCAGGTCATCGATGCGGTCTTCGTCGAATTCCTCGTTGATGATGAAGTCGAGAATCGAGTTATCCAGGGTTTCGTCGAAGCGGTACGGGTTTTTCGCAAAGCAGCGCTTGATGAACGCCACGATCAGCGTCAGGAAGTCGTCCGACAGGCACGGGCTCTTGGCGATCAGGGTGGTCAGCGACAGGTTGGCCGAAGCCCCGATCACCAGCGCGTACCGCTTGAGCGTGGTGTTGGGGAACAGGCTGTTGAGGTGGGTCTTCAACCGGTTCAGGTCCATGTACGACAGCTTGTAGTCTTTCGGCAGCGAGACGATCGAAACCACCGACGAGCAGTTCTTGAAGAAGTGCAGGTCATGCAGCGCGGCGGCGTCGTAGCCGGAGTTCTTGTACTGCTCAAGCGATGCCTTGTAGCGCTTGGACTCGATCGGCAGCAGGCTGATGCCTTCGATCGCCTGGGTGACCTTATTGAAGTGCGGCAGGTCGATCGAGCGGAAGAACAGATCGTCGATGTTCAGGCGTTGCGGCTCTTTGTCGAACACCTTGAACTTGTCGCTGCTCGGCGGCGGGGTTTCCGGCACCACCGATTCGGCGTAGGCAATCGCCACCGGGCCGGCCAGGCTCATGAACAGGTCGTTGGCATCCAGGCGAATGGTTTCGCCGATGTCGATGCCGGCGCGGCGGAAGTAGTTCTGGTCGTAGTCAGTGGTGACTGCCTGCGCGGTCAGAATGTTGAAGATCTGCTGCGAGATGTACTGGTTGGCGTGCTTCTCCATCGCATTGACATCAATGTTCTGGATGTTGCCGTCATCACTCTCTTCGGCGTAACGCATGAT
>NZ_JBIUWQ010000113.1:0-6402 GCF_044743525.1 Pseudomonas sp. NPDC087598
TGGATGAGGACCTGGATGGCATCCGTTTGCCAATGCCGATTCTGTTGGAGCGGCTGGAGGACTTCCCGGGGGATGACCCCGAGGAAATCGATCTGGAAAAACTGGCCGGCAATCCGTTGCTGCTGGTGGTGTTGACGGCGGATAACCGTTTTTTGGCGGGGGATGACGTGCTGGCAACCTATACCGCCCAAGACACCGGGCAACCCGCCGATGTGGTGGTGAACGTCAGGGGAAAAGTCGCGGCGGATCCGTTCGGGGTCAAAAAAACCTTGTTCATCGAGGTACCCAACGCCAAGGTCTTCGCGAGCAGCCGCGTGACCGTGACCTACGAACTGCGCAGGCCCAACGGTGATCTGGTGGGCAACTCGATCACGGCCAACGCAACGGTAACCGGAACCACGCCGATTGATCTGTTACCGCCGTTTCTCGTGGCACCGGCTGTCGATCCGGTCGATGTGCTGGCCTACCCGAACGGGGTCACGATGCGCATCGAATACCTTGCAGCCCTTGATGGCGATCGTGCGCGATTGGCCGAGGTCGATCCGCCGGCAGGTTCGCCACAGTTTCCGCTGGTGGCATTCAACAGCAACAAACGGGTGAACACAGTGCTGAACCCGGCGTTCCTGGCAGCACGCCATGGCAAGCAGATTGAGTTGCGCTGGAATCTGAATCGCAATGGAAGACAAGACGGGAAATCGCCGGTGGCAGAGTTCCGTGTATTGCAGATTGCGGATGGCGACTCGAGACTGCCGATACCGCATATTGCGGGTGAAGAGAGCAGTGTTTTGGATGTGACAAAGTTACTGAGTCGCGACTTGCTAAAATCCGCTCCGTGGCTGTATCAAGCTCGCGGGCAAACGGTTTGGGGTGTCTATGAGGGGATTAATGATCAAGGCGAAGCCATTACGCGCACCGAACCCAATGGTGTAACGATTGATCAAACGGGCGATTTCGAATGGCCCATCCCCGTTACATGGCTCAAAAGCCTGCGACACGGCAGCGACCTGCGCGTCAAGCTCATGATCAACGCTAACGGAACCTCCGACTCATCAGAAGCTGTGAGCACACAGACACGCTTGTATAGGGTGCAGAGACAGATCCTGCAAGTATCAGAAAACTTCAACTCTCTCGCGCCCTTCTTCAGCACTGAGGAGGGTGAATTAATAACGCCCAACATTAAAATCACAACGAGGAAAATCCGATTTCCCGATATCGCCTGGGCAATTGGAACAACTGAAGGCGAGAACCTCTTTCCAGGAAAAGTAGACGGCAGGCACTTCGAAATAAACGCGGCAGAAACCGAATTCAATTTTGGCAGGACGTGTTCTCGTGTGAGCTTTTGGTATACGCACGTTGACTTTGCCAATCACAGAGTCGAAGCCCGCGATGACACCGGTCTTTTGTTGGATAGCAGAATCTTGCAAATCAATAGGGGAATACGAGCAGATCAATTGATATTCAATCATGACGACATATACAGCATCACCATCATCCCCGACTCTCGTGAAGCGCTGATATTTGACAATTTTGAACTCACCACACAGTAAAACCATGTCATCAAGGACTACACGGAGCCAGACCCCTGCCCAATAAAACCCGCCGGATGTACGAGGCTTGATTGATGTGTTGTCGTGACTGACGCTTTCGGGAGCGGGCTTGCTCGCGAAGGCGACCTCACAGGCAAGACACGTCCTCCCGGCATAAAAAAACCGCTGCCCCATTCAATCGGGACAGCGGTTTTCTGTTTCATCTCAGCACAGTCAGGAATCGCGACGCAGATCCGGCGGAATCGGCAGATCGTCCTTGAGCGGATCCGGGCGCTTGCCTTTGCCCGCGCGGAATTGGCGGATCTGGTAGACGTAGGCCAGGACTTGGGCAACCGCCAGGTACAAGCCGCCAGGGATTTCCTGGTCAAGTTCGGTGGAGTAGTAGATCGACCGCGCCAGCCCCGGCGACTCAAGGAGCATGACGTTGTTGGCCACGGCGATTTCACGAATTTTCAGTGCCAGGAAGTCGCTACCCTTGGCCAGCAGGACTGGCGCCCCGCCCTTCTCCGAATCGTATTTGAGCGCCACGGCGTAGTGGGTCGGGTTGGTGATGACCACGTCGGCAGTCGGAATCGCCGCCATCATCCGCCGCTGCGACATCTCGCGCTGGGTCTGGCGAATCCGCTGTTTGACCTCTGGCCGGCCTTCTTGATCCTTGTGCTCGTCGCGCACTTCCTGCTTGGTCATCAGCAGTTTCTTGTGGGCTTCCCAGAGCTGCACCGGCACGTCGACCGCCGCGATGATGATCAGCCCGCAAGCCAGCCACAAGGTACTCCAGGCCACCAGCGTGACGCTGTGAATGATCGCCCGGTCCAGCGGTTCATGGGCGATTCGCAGAAAGTCGTCGACGTCGGCGGACAGCACCACCAACGCCACACTCAAGGTGATCAAAAACTTCGCCAGCGCCTTGAGCAACTCGACCACGGACTTGAACGAGAACATCCGCTTGATGCCCGCAGCCGGGTTCATCCGGCTGAACTTGGGCGCCATGGAACCGGCCGCGAACAGCCAGCCACCAAGGGAAATCGGCCCGACCAGCGCGGCAATCAACAAGGTGATCATGATCGGCTGAATCGCCACCAGCGCGAGCTTGCCGGACTGCATCAGAAACGCGCCCATGGAACCCTGATTCATGATCACTTCGCGCGACAGCGTGAAGTTCATACGCATCAGGTCCATCAGGTCTTCCGCCAGCATGCCGCCGAATATCAACAGTGCGCTGGCGCCGGCCATCATCACGGCAAGGGTGTTGAGTTCTTTCGAGCGGGCGATCTCACCCTTCTCACGGGAATCCTTTTTACGTTTCTCCGTGGGGTCTTCTGTTTTGTCCTGACCGCTTTCGCTCTCAGCCATGAGTCAGCGCGCCCGTGCCAGTTCACGTAGCAACTGCAAGGCCTCGGTGGCCAGCGGTTGATACTGATTGAGAATGTCCGCCAGACCGACCCAGACGATGAACAGGCCGAGCACCAGGGTCAGCGGAAAACCGATGGAGAAAATATTCAGTTGCGGCGCGGCACGGGTCATTACGCCAAAGGCAATGTTGACCACCAGCAACGCCGTCACTGCCGGCAACACCAGCAACAACGCCGCCCCCAGCACCCAGCCGAGTTTGCCGGCCAACTCCCAGTAATGCGCGGTCATCAATCCGCTGCCCACCGGCAACGTGGTGAAGCTTTCAGTGAGGACCTCGAACACCACCAGATGACCATTCATTGACAAGAACAGCAGCGTCACCAGCATGGTGAAGAACTGCCCGATCACCGCCACCGAGACACCGTTGGCCGGGTCGACCATCGAGGCGAAGCCCATACCCATCTGGATCGCGACAATCTGCCCGGCGACGGCAAAGGCCTGGAAAAACAGCTGCAAGGAAAATCCGAGCACAGCGCCGACCAGAATCTGCTCGGCGATCAACAGCAGACCACTGAGATCGAGCGGGCTGACTGCCGGCATCGGCGGCAGCCCCGGCACAATCACCACGGTAATCGCCACGGCGAAATACAGGCGCACACGCCGGGGGATGAGGGTTGTGCCGAACACGGGCATGACCATCAGCATCGATGCGACGCGAAACAGCGGCAACATGAACGTCGCCACCCAGGAACTGATCTGGGTGTCGGTCAACTGCAGCAGCGATTGCATGGCCTAGCCGATGACCATCGGAATGTTTTTGTACAACTGGATGATGTATTCCATGAAGGTCTGCACGATCCACGGGCCGGCGACGATCAGTGTGACCAGCATCACCAGCAGACGCGGCAGGAAGCTCAGGGTCTGTTCGTTGATCTGCGTGGCCGCCTGGAACATCGCCACCAGCAAACCGACCAACAGGCTCGGCACCACCAGAATCGCGACCATCAGCGTAGTCAGCCACAGCGCTTCACGAAATATGTCGACCGCGACTTCCGGCGTCATGGCGAGACACCCCCGAAACTGCTGGCGAGCGTGCCGATGATCAGTGCCCAACCATCGACCAGCACAAACAGCATGATTTTGAACGGCAGGGAAATGATCAGCGGCGAGAGCATCATCATACCCATCGCCATCAGCACACTGGCCACGACGAGGTCGATGATCAGGAACGGAATGAAGATCATGAAGCCGATCTGGAACGCGGTTTTCAGCTCGGACGTGACGAACGCGGGAACCAGAATGGTCAGCGGCGCCTGGTCCGGGGTGGCAATGTCGGTGCGCTTGGACAGGCGCATGAACAGCTCCAGATCACTGGTGCGGGTCTGCGCGAGCATGAAGTCCTTGATCGGCACCTGAGCTTTTTCCACCGCTTGCTGAGCGGTGAGTTTCTCGGCGAGGTACGGCTGCAATGCATCGTTGTTCACGCGATCAAACACCGGCGCCATGATGAACATGGTCAGGAACAGCGCCATGCCGGTGAGGATCTGGTTCGACGGTGTCTGTTGCAGACCCAGGGCCTGACGCAGGATCGAGAAGACGATGATGATCCGCGTGAAGCTGGTCATCAGGATGACCGCCGCCGGGATAAAACTCAGCGCGGTCATGATCAGCAGGATCTGCAGACTGACCGAGTATTCCTGCGCGCCGTCGGCGTTGGTGCCCAGCGTGATTGCCGGGATCGACAACGGATCGGCGGCGAACGCCAGCGGCGCGGCCAGCAACAGGGCCAGCGTCAAGACGATGCGTAGCGCACCCATTACTTCTTATCCTTCTGATCCTTGCCGAGAATCTTCAGCAGATGCTGAGCGAATTCCGGGGTCGCTTTCTCGCTGGTACCTGGCACTTCGACCGGCTCTTTGAGCACGTGCAACGCGGTGATGGTGCCGGGGCTCAGACCGAGCAGAATCTGCTCGTTGCCAACCTGCACCAGCATCAAACGGTCACGCGGCCCGAGCGCACGCGAGCCAATCAACTCGATCACCTGGCCCTTGCCCGCCGGACCTGCCTGCTGCACCCGGCGCAACAGCCAGGCGAGGAAGAAGATCAGCCCCAGCACCAGCAACAAGCCGAATACCAGTTGCGTCAATTGCCCGGCCACGCCACTGCTGACCATCGGCGCGGTCGCCGCGGCCGGCGCAACAGCCGCTGTAACTGCGGCAGTCGTTGCCGCAGGTTCAGCGGCCAGTACGCTCAACGGCAACGCCAGCAGAACCCAGAGAAAGCGCTTCACTTAGCGCAGCTTCTTGATGCGTTCGCTTGGGCTGATCACGTCGGTCAGGCGGATGCCGAACTTCTCGTTGACCACTACCACTTCGCCGTGAGCGATCAGCGTGCCGTTGACCAACACGTCCAGCGGCTCACCCGCCAGACGATCCAGCTCGATGACCGACCCCTGGTTGAGTTGCAGCAGGTTGCGGATGTTGATGTCGGTGCTACCCACTTCCATCGAGATGGACACCGGAATGTCGAGGATCACGTCCAGGTTAGGACCGTCCAGCGTCACCGGATCGTTGTTCTTCGGCACGCTGCCGAACTCTTCCATCGGCAGACGGCTGGAGCTGGCGGTGCCGGCGTCAGCAGCCAGCAGCGCATCGATGTCAGCCTGGCCGTCACCGGTCTCTTCCAGGGCTGCAGCCCATTCGTCAGCCAGTGCCTGATCGTCCTGGGCGTTCATATCGTCGTTCATCATTTGTCCTCGGCGGGCAACAATTCAGCTAAATGTGTGGGGGTGAGAGCGGCGCTTCAGCGACGCTCGATCGGCTCGATCACTTGCAACGCGAGGTTGCCTTTGTGCGAGCCCATCTTGACCTTGAAGGCCGGCACGCCGTTGGCGCGCATGATCATGTCTTCCGGCATTTCCACCGGGATCACATCCCCCGGTTGCATGTGCAGGATGTCGCGCAGCTTCAACTGGCGGCGGGCGACGGTGGCACCGATCGGCACGTCGACATCGAGCACGTCCTGGCGCAGAGCATTGACCCAGCGCTCGTCCTGATCGTCGAGGTCCGACTGGAAACCGGCGTCGAGCATTTCACGCACCGGCTCAATCATCGAGTACGGCATGGTCACGTGCAGGTCGCCGCCACCGCCATCGAGTTCGATGTGGAATGTCGACACGACAATCGCTTCGCTCGGGCCGACGATGTTGGCCATGGCCGGGTTCACTTCCGAGTTGATGTACTCGAAATTGACTTCCATGATCGCCTGCCAGGCTTCTTTCAAATCGACGAAGGCCTGCTCCAGCACCATGCGCACCACGCGCAGTTCGGTCGGGGTGAATTCACGGCCTTCGATCTTGGCGTGACGACCGTCGCCGCCGAAGAAGTTGTCCACCAGTTTGAACACCAGTTTGGCGTCGAGGATGAACAGCGCAGTGCCGCGCAGGGGTGTGATCTTGACCCGGTGGAGGCTGGTCGGCACGTCCCGCGAGTGCACGTATTCG